>CALFWH010000140.1 GCA_937927985.1 uncultured bacterium
TCCGACGAGCAAAATAATCTTGAATTTCTTGAAATGATCATTAACTTAAAGAACAAAGTAAATGATCAAAAGTTTATAGAATTTTTAGAACAAAAAATTGACCAAAAAATGAAAGTAATAAACAATATAAAAAAAATAAAAATCCAAACAGAAAAGGAGCTAAGAGAATTAATAAAGGGAAATTACACTTTTACTCTTTTTTTTAACACTTTTTTTACAAAATAATTTGAATAAAAATTCTGTTATTTGGGAATAAAATAACTAGAAAGCAATTTACAAAGGGGGATAAAAAATGAAAAAGCTTTTAGTAATTATAGCAACGATTTTAATGTTAATAATTAGTATAGAAGCACAAACAATAAGTGGAAAATTTATAAGATTCTCTTTAGATGGGGTCCAAATTAAAACACAAACAGATATATTAAATTTACCTATTTCAAAAGATTTGATAATATTAGATAATAAGGGTCAAAGAGTATCACCAGCCTCCCTATTTGAAAACGCAGACGTAACATTAAAATACGAAAATGGTGAAGTTAAATCTATATTTATTGATAATCAATTTATAAATTATTTACCAATAAGTAATAACCGTCCAGAATATAACCTAATATACAGAGATACTTCTTATCAATATAAAAATTATCAAACTCCAGCAAAAGTTAGTTATGTAGGATATTTACCAGTAGACTATCAAACCATAAATTATCCATTAGTAGATTTATATAATGGAAAAATAAATTATTATAGCTACGTACCTGTAAAAAATTCCTATGTTTTCGGAGGCTCAGAAGCAATTGCAAATGAAATAAACTTTTACAATAATTTATTAGCTAATAATTACTATTCAGAAAGATATTATTATGAAAATTTATCTTCTATAACTACAAGTGAAGTACCTAATTATTATTACATTTCTAAAATGCAAGAAAGAAGTCCTTATTATACCAAAATAGAGCCAGCACAAATCCAATCAAATTACTATGCAAAAATAAATGACCAACAAGTTAATTATAATATAAACAACATTAACGGCAGAATAGTTGAAGTTAATCAAAACAAATTGATGATTATAGCAGATAGAGCTTATGAAATTGAAATAAATTCTAATTCTAATATTTTACTTAAAAAAGAAGGTAGATATATTCCAATTAACAATAATGAAGAACTAAAAAATTTACTTAATAAGCAAGCTCAATTAACAGTACTAAATAACGGTAATAAACTTGTAGCCAATACTATTGTTATTAATTACCAATAAAAATTAACAGCTTCGTGATGGAGAATATATCTCAACAATTGGAGAAAATAGTACACATTCTTAAAAATCGAAAAATTGATTATTTGGAATTTTACTACACTAATAATGAAAACGAAGATTTCATTAAAATAAAAATAATTAATGAAAAAAGCCAGATTATCAAAAATCAGTCTGTAAAAGTAAACGAAAAAGGAAATTTTTTACATCCTAATCAATCTCAAAATTCATATTCAAAAATTACTGAAAACTCATATGAATCATATGAATCCTATGAATCTGAGGATTTAGGAGGATTCAAAATAAAATTTATCGATCAAAACAAGTTTTATTTGTTTTCTACTTTAGTAGGTAAACTAAATTTCAATGAAGAAATAAAAATAGGAAAAGTTATAAAACCTAAACAAAAAATAGGAGAAATAGAAATACTAAACATAAAAAACCCAATATCCTTAGATTTTGAATATAAAATAATTGAAATATTGATAAATAAAAATGAAAAAGTGGATTATGGTAAAAATATAATCTTAGCTGAAAAGTTAAAAAATGGAAATAGTTAGTATAGTTTTAGTAATATTTGCCTTTTTCTTCATAATTCTATTCCACGAATTTGGGCACTATTTAGGATGTAAATTAGTTAACGTTAAAGTTGAAGAATTTTCAATAGGTTTAGGTAAAGAAATTTGGTCAAAAAAAATAGGTGAAACCAAATATAGTTTAAGGTTACTTCCTTTAGGTGGATTCGTACTACCAGAAGGAGAAGAGTATAAGAAAGATCAACCTTTATCAGATACTAATTTTTATTCCAAACCTTTATGGGCTAGATTAATAATCATAGCTTTAGGTCCAATTTTTAATTATATACTAGCTTTCATTATCTTTTTATCTTTGTTTTCTATATATGAAAACAAAGTAACTACAGAAGTTTACATGGTAGCTCCAAATACCCCAGCCCAAAAAGCTGGATTAAAACCAGGAGATATTATTCTAAAAATAGATAATATAAATTTCGATTATTATCAAGGAGATAAATTAATTCAATATATTCATCAAAGTAAAGATAAAGAATTAGAAATAACCATTAAAAGAAATGATGAAATAAAAACTTTCAAAATAAAAACTTTATACAATAAAGAACAAAATTTTTCTTTC
This sequence comes from uncultured bacterium, assembly GCA_937927985.1. GTDB lineage: Bacteria > DRYD01 > DRYD01 > DRYD01 > DRYD01 > DRYD01. The sequence continues at coordinate 2,411 of CALFWH010000140.1, forward strand.
ATTGGTTTTAATCCACAAGTGAAAACTATTAAAAATTTTGACTTATTAAGGGGCATAAAGGAATCAGTCTATAAAATATATGATCTAACTGTAAAATATATGAAAGTTATATTAAGTATATTTACAGGAAGTATACCACTAAAAACGGTTTATGAACAAAGTGCAGGACCAATAGGTATAACTAAAATAATGTATGATTTTGCTAATACAGGAATATATAATTATTTAGTTTTAGTAGCTTTCATAAATATAGTTATAGGATTGTTTAATTTATTACCATTTCCAGCTTTAGATGGAGGTAGAATATTTTTTATTTTGATAAATTATTTATTATTAGCTTTATCAATTTTGATAAAGAAAAACATAATGATAGAGCCAGATAAGGAAGAAGTTTTCCACAAAATAGGTTTAGCTATTTTACTAGTGTTTGTACTGTTTGTTTCTTATAACGATATATTAAGATTAATAAGAGGAGAGAGTTTTATAAAATAGAATAAAAGAGGAAGGGGAAAAGCCGGAGTGGCGGAATAGGCAGACGCAGGAGACTCAAAATCTCCCGGGGTTCACACCCCATGTGGGTTCAAATCCCACCTCCGGCATAAAATAATAACTATGAAACTGAAAAGAGTGAGAATCTATCAACTAGCTACAGATGTAGTTACAGATGACGCAGTTGTCATCCTTAAAGAAGAAAATGGGTCTTCAATACTACCAATAATAATAGGATATTTCGAAGCATCAAGTATAGTAATAGCAATGGAAAAAGTTAAAATAGAAAGACCATTAACTCACGATCTAATAAAAACTATCTTAGATATTTTTAATATTAAAATACAAAAAGTAGTAATAAACGAATTAAAAGGATCTACTTATTACGCAACTATATATATACAAAAAGGAAATGAAATAATAGAGATAGATGCCCGACCCAGCGACAGTATAGCTATAGCTGTTAGAACAGGATGTCCAATATTCGTAAATGAAAATCTCCTTCAAAACTTACCCATAATTGAATATACTGAAAAAGCTAATGAAAATAAAACTGATTACTTAACAGAAGATGAAGAAAAAGAAAAATTCAGAAAATTCCTAGAAAAAATTAAACCTACAGATTTTATAAAATATTTCCAAGAAGAAAAAAAGAAAGAGGAAGAAGAATAATTAAAAAATAAAAATCAAAAAAGAAAGGGATGATTATGTATAAAGCAGATATAGCAGTACTAGGAGGAACTGGTTTCTATTCTTTTCTTAAATCTCAAGAGATAGTAGTAGAAACACCTTATGGACCTACATCAGATAAAATAGCATTAACAGAAATAGATAATAAAATAGTGGCTTTTTTACCTCGTCATGGTAAAGATCATCGTTATCCCCCATCTAAAATTCCTTATAGAGCTAATATATGGGCTTTTAAAAAACTACAAGTTAAGTATATCATTAGCCCTTGTGCGGCAGGATCTTTACAACCATACATAAAACCTGGACATATCGTAATTCTTGATCAAATATTTGATAGGACTTTCAAAAGAGAAAACACTTTTTATGAAGGTCCCATAACTACTCATTTCTCCTTTGCTAATCCTTATAATGAATACTTAAGAAATTTATTTATAAAAAAAGCTAAAGAATTAGGAATTGAACATCATGAAAAAGGTACAGTGGTAGTTATAGAAGGTCCCCGATTCTCTACAAAAGCAGAAAGCAAATTTTATACTCAAATGGGATTCCACGTAATAAATATGACTCAAATGCCAGAAGCAATATTAGCTAGAGAATTAGAAATACCTTTCTGCGGAGTAGCCTTAATAACTGATTATGATGTAGGTTTAGAGGGACACCCAGAAATAGAACCAGTATCACATAAAATAGCTGTGGAAAACTTTATCAAAAACCAGGAAAAACTTAAAGAACTTATAACTAGTGTAATAAAAGAAATAGACCTAACTCTTGAACAGCCAGAAAACAAATCAATAGAAAATGCTAGATTCTCTATAGAATGTATAAGATTAATATAGAACAAAAAATTTTTGAACTAGTTAAAGGAGATATAACAACACAAATTGATATAGAGGCTATTGTAAATTCTGCTAACAGTAATTTAACCCCCGGAGGAGGGGTATCGGGAGCTATTCACAAGAAAGCAGGACCAGAATTATACGAATACTGCAAAAAATTAGCGCCAATAAAAGTCACTCAAGCAGTAATAACCCCCGCATTTAATCTACCAAATAAATACCTAATTCATACATTAGGTCCAGTCTATGGAATAGATAAACCAGAAGATATTTTATTATCTCAAGCCTAC
>CALFWH010000141.1 GCA_937927985.1 uncultured bacterium
ACTATCTCCTATAAAAAAACTTTTGGATAGGTCTATGTTAAATCTTTCTATTGCTTTTTTTACGAGCAAATTTTTAGGTTTCCTACAATTACAATTTTCTTCCTCTCTATGTGGACAAAAATAAACAGCTTCTATTGAAAAATTCTCCATTAAATATAAAGAAACTTCTATAAAAAAACTATACCTAACTATCTTTTTATTTATACCTGCTTGATTAGTTATAACAATCAATTTAAAAAATTTCTTATGCTTTTCTACAAATTCTTTAAATCCATCTATTATCTTAAATTCTTCAAATCGCTTTACATATTGATTTTCTAAGTATTGATTTATTACTCCGTCTCTATCTAAAAATATTGCTTTGTTCATTTATTACCAATAATAACATCCAAAATTATACCAACAGGGGCTATAGTAATACGAATAGTAAACTGGATAATAGAAATAATAACTATAAGGCATCATTGATCCAAGAACTAATCCTGTAAATAATCCTAATCCCCCAGCTAATAAGTACTTCCATAAATTACTTCCTTTTGATTGTACAAAATTATATTGAGATTGATAAACAGAATTATTATGAGAATTATTGTATAAATCTGCTATCTGTAAATTATTGTTCATGGAGGGATTTACTAGATTGTTTTGATTAATAACAAAATTTTGGTTGTTAATATTATTTGGATTACTTATTCTATTTATTTCGTTCATTTTTACCACCCCCAAAATATAAAAGGAATTAAAGAGAATCCCCAGCTAGTAAATGGAAAAATATATCCCCAACAATAGCTTATAACTGGAATATAAAAATTGTATATAAAAGGATTGTAAAAATTGGGATTTAGATTAGTTTTTGGATATCCCTCATATGGATTGTAGTTATTGTAGTGATATACAGGTTCATTGTAGTTATTATTTATTATATATACATTATCTGCTTTTATGTTTACATTTTGACCGCTTATTCCTGTTTGCTTTACGGGATTAGGAATTCTATCTTTTATATTATTTTCGGAAAAAGGATTTATTTTCACCTAAATTCACCTTCTTAATTATATTATTTTGGGGATTTAATTTTTTGTTGTTTTATAGCAATAACATTATCTACAAGTTGAAAATCTTGTCCTTTTGCATCTAATGAATTAGTGTTGATACCTACTGTATTTTCTTTTATTGTAACTTTTTCACCTTTTATATACATATTTTCTCCTGTTAATCCTGTTTTATTAGAAGATATTTTTATTTCTTTTGCTTTAGCAGATAATACATTTTCTCCTTTTGCTCCTGATTCGTTACCATTTATGTAAATAGATCCTTTGCTTTTTAATCCTAGATTTTTAGAACTTATTCCTTTTTGATTATTGGAAATTGTTATAGAGTTGGTAGCTTTTAAGTCTGCGTTTACTGCTTTTATACCCTCTTTATTTGAAGATATTTTTATTTCTTCTGTTTTAGTTGATAAGTTTACTGTATCTATCCCTTTATCGTTTAAGGTTATATCTAGTTTCCCTCCTTCTATTTTGACATTTTTGCCTTTTATTCCTACATCATTATTTTTTATTGTTAAATTACCTGCTTGTATTTTTATTTTTCCTCCCTCTATACCTGCCATTTTTTATCCCTCCTCTTTTACTTCTTTTCCTTATGAAATTCAATTTGGGTTACTTTATTCTGGTTCATGTTTAAAAAATTATAATCTAATTTTGGGTCTTTAGTTGTAAAAAAAATGTTAAAAAATTGGTTTTATAGTTTAGTAATTTAAAGTAAAGATAATTAAGAGGAATTTAAACCAAATGAGAAGGATTTAATACTTTAGTGTTTAATATATTCAAGTAAATTATGCATGATCTAAACCTAATAACTCAAAATTACCAAAAATATAAATATTATCTTGAAATCAGAAATGAAAATCCCTCTATCATTGATCAAGTACTTGAAATAAATAAAAAAAGAAAAGAATTAATTAATCAAATAAATTCCCTAAGAAGTCAAAAAAATAAAATCTCAGACCAAATAGGGAAACGACAATATTCTAATGAAGAAGAAAGACAAAATTTAATCCATCAATCAAATACTATTGATCAGAATCTAAAGGAACTTGAACCTGTACTTTCGGAAATTGAGACAAACATAAGAAACCTTCTTTTAAACATACCTAATATTGTTTGTGAAGATGTACCAATTGGAAAAGATTCAAATGATAATGTTGTAGTTTTGCAAGAAGGTGATTTACCAAGTTTTGATTTTGATCCCTTACCTCATTGGCAAATCGCAGAAAACCTTAGTATTATAGATTTCGAAAGGGGAGTAAAACTATCAGGATCAAGATTCTACATAATGAAAGGTAAATTAGCAAAACTACAAAGAGCATTAATAAATTTCTTCTTAGATTACCATATTCAAAAACATAATTACAAAGAGTTATATTTACCATTTATCGTAAAAAGACATTGTTTAGAAGGAGCAGGACAACTACCAAAATTTGAAGACAATCTTTATAAAGATAGTGAAGATGATATGTGGTTGGTACCTACTGCTGAAGTACCCTTAACCAATATATACAAAGATGAAATACTTCCAATTGATGTTTTACCTCTGTATTACGTAGCTTATACCCCCTGTTTTAGAAAAGAAAAAATAGCTGCGGGAAAGGATGTCAGGGGAATCAAAAGGGGACATCAATTCGACAAAGTAGAACTTTATAAATTCGTATTGCCAGAAAACAGTGACCAAGAATTAGAAAGGTTAGTACAAGATGCTTGTGACATATTAAGAGCTTTAGAACTACCTTTTAGGGTTGTAAAATTATGTAGTGGAGATTTAGGTTTTGCAGCTGCTAAAACCTACGATATAGAAGTATGGGCTGCAGGATCTAAAGAATGGCTAGAAGTTAGCTCTTGTAGTAACACCCTCGACTTCCAAGCTAGAAGAGCTAATATAAGATTCAGAAGAACCCCAACATCCAAACCAGAATATCTTCACACTTTAAATGGATCAGGATTAGCCCTGCCAAGAGTAGTTATCGCTATACTTGAAAATTTTCAACAAAAAGATGGTACCATACATATACCCAAAAATCTCATCCCATATACAGGATTTGAAAAAATAGAATTAAACTGGAAGTACTAAATATGAAATTTTACGAAACAAACTTAAATAAAAGTGCAGTAATCCTTAGAATAGATAAAGATGAAGAAGTAATAAGTACAATTAAAGAAGTATCAAAAAAATTGAATATAGAAAGTGGATTTTTTTGGGGCATAGGAGCAGTTAATCAAGCTACCATCTCTTTTTATGATCATCAAATTAAGTCCTATATAGATAAAGAAATAAATCAAGACTGTGAAGTTATTTCACTAGTGGGGAATATCTCTTATAAATATGCAGAAAACGAAATTTTTGTTCATGCCCATATATCCCTTTCTACCAAAGAATTTGGAATTATAGCAGGACATCTTAAAAAAGCTATTGTATCTGTCACTTTAGAAGTTGTATTTTTATCTATAAATGACAAAATCGAAAGAGTATATGATCAAGATTTTAATCTCTATCTTTGGAAACCATAAATTCAAAAATTTTTGATAAAATATTGTTATTAGAGGTTAGTTTTTTTATAGTATTTGGCCACGAGAGATCAAGTTTATCTAAATATTCTTTTGCTTGTTTACCCATTGATATTGCTTTTTCTTTATTAAAATATAGCTCATCCATAGCTTGGGCTATTAGTTTGGGATCTGGCTGAATTATTATCCCTGTTTTCTGATTTTCTACAAATTCCAAAGGTCCTCCACTGTCATTAGTAGTTATTAAACACTTAGAAAAATAAAAGCTTTCAGGAGTTATATACCCATAATCTTCATCATAAGGAGTAAAAATTACTGCTAAACAATTTAGATATAATTCAAATTTTTTTTCTTGATCAATATAGTCCATTACTTCTATTTTATCTTTTATATGTGTATCATTGAGAAGGGGTAGGATTTCTCTATTAAAATAACTTTCTTCTTTTTGTCCTGCTATTATTAGTTTAAAATTACCTTTTGTATATTTTAAAGCTTGTATTACTAAATGTTGTCTTTTATTGTCTGCTAATCTACTTGGAAAAAAGAAAAAATCTTGATATTTTAAATCTGGTTCTTGGTATTTAGGTAAGTTGTATAAAGGGGGATAAATTACTTCCGAATCTATGTTATTATAATACTTTAGCCTTCTTTTTACATTGTTTGAAATTGAAAAGATTTTTTTGGATTCCCTTAGGAATTGATTGTCGTATTGGATGATTTTTTCTCTTAGTTTTAGGTATTTATCTTTGTTTTTAAAGGGTACAAAATTGGTATCCCATAGGTCGTAGAAATATCTTATATGGTGCATAAACCAGACTATTTTATTATGATGTCTTATAGCGTAACTAAAGGGTCGTAAGGCTATAGCTAAATCTCCATAGTCAAATTTTAGATTTCTTATAGCTTCTATCTGTTGTATTAATAGGTCTGGGTCTGTTGAGAAAGGTATATAGATTTTCTCTACCTCAAAACTTTTAGATAATTCTTCTGCTAGAGTATCTACTTGTACACTATCTCCTCCTTTTGAAAATGGATGCTTTGTTGATACTATTAAAATTCTCTTTATTTTTGAAAACATTGGATTTTCTATTTTTTATTTTTTGTGTTTTATTTTTTTATGTTATTAGCTATGATTATTTTTAAAAGTTCTTCAAATGGGATTCCTGTTTTTTCTGCTTCTTGAGGTAATAGAGAAACCTCTGTGAAACCAGGAATAGTATTTATTTCTAAAAAGTACACTTTATATGAATTATTACTGGGTTTTAATCTGTAATCTATTCTTATTGCATCTTTAAAATCCATAAATTCGAAAATTCTTGATGATATATTTTTTAGATAAGATAGAATTTCTTCTGGTAATTCTGGAGGTATAATATGATCTACTTTTTTTATATATTTATTTTCAAAATCGAAAGTTTCTGAATCTTGCAATATAATTTCACATGGTTCAAGGGGAATTATTTCACTATCTTTCTGTATTACCCCTACTGTTATTTCTCTTCCTTCTATGTATTCTTGGATAATTATTGTACTATCTTCTTTAAAAGCTAATTCTATTGAATTTTTTAAGTTCTCTATATCTTGATTAGAATCTAACTTTTTTATTAATGATAATCCATAACTACTACCAGATATATTTGGTTTAATTATGATTGGTGCAGTTAGAAAATTGTCTTTTAGCTTTTGAATTACAGTATCTATTTGATTGTATTCTTGTTTTTTTATGTACACTGTTTTAGGAATATGTAAATTATAGATATTGTAATTTTTTATGAAATGATTTATTAGTAAATTTGTCATCATTTTATTTATTGCTGTTAAGCTTGAAGAATAAGAAGAGAATGAGAAAGGAATATTTAGTGATTCTAAGAAAGCTTGGATTATTCCATCTTCTCCATATTTACCATGCAAGGCTAAAAATATAAAATCATATTGATTGGAAAGTATATTTTGATAAAAATCTTTTAGATCTTCAAGAATGTATTTTTCTGTTTGGGGATAAATTTTTTTTAGTTTTTCAAATATATTATTTCCTGTTTTTATTGAAATTTCTCTTTCGGAGGATAGTCCCCCCATTACTACTAATATTCTCATTGCTTTGCTATTGCTTTTAATTATCTATGTTATATTTTACTTGTTAATAATTCTTCTAAAATTTGGATTGTTTTTATCTCGATGTTTAAAATTTTTTCAATTTCTTTCAAGGTTTCTATTAGATTATTATTTCTTTTTAGTTTATAGCCTTGTTTTTCTATGTATAATTCAAGGTATTTTTGAAATTTTTCGATATCTTTAGAATTAGTTAAATTATCAATATATTTTAGGAAAGATATTGTTAAATTGAATATGTCGTTTTCTTTTTGATTTTCAGGTAAAGTTTTCTTTAGAATTTCTAGTATTGTTTGAGCTATAATTTTCTTTTCTAATGAGTTTCTAATATTTTCAAAATAATCTATTACTTTGTATTGATTTAGATAAGTATATTGCTGAGTGTATTTTAGTTGTGCTGATATGAGATTTAGATTATCTAGATTTAGGTTTTTTATTTTGTAAGGATAAAAGGTTTGTATCAATCCTAAATTTTTACAAAACATTAATATTTTTTTT
>CALFWH010000142.1 GCA_937927985.1 uncultured bacterium
TGTTGATATACTAATTTCTTCAAATGTGGATAATGAAAATCCTATTGATATAATAGGATATTTTTGGGGATTTGAAGATTCACAAAGAGTTAATATCCATCCTTACTGTTTTAGTTTAAATTATGGAAGTTACAATGAAGCAAATGCTACCTTAGCTCATGAATTTGTCCATCTGTTATCTTTCCATTTTAGCATTGGTAATAAGGAACGCTGGATAGAGGAAGGATTAGCTACGTATGGAGAAGATTTATGCGGATATTCTGGAGATGTAAGAGTAAGTTCATTAATTTCTTTCTTTAATTCTCCTAATAATACAAGTTTAGTAGGAAATTTAGTAAGTTTTGCAAATTATGGTAAATCATTTTTATTTGTTAAACTGCTAAATCAAAGATTTAATAATGCTTTTAGAAATATGATTACGTCTAATCTTAATGGTATAAGTTTAATAGAGAATATTAATGGACCAGAGGATTTTAACACAACTGTGGAAGTTTTTAATACTGCAGTTATATTAGATATAGACCAACATAACCACTTTGGTTTTCAAGGTATAGACCTTAATTCAATAGATAGAAATCCTTCAAATTCCCCTAATATAGATGACAAAGGAGTTAGAAAATTTGATGAAAACGATAGAAATGGTTTTAAGAACGTGCCTTCTTTATTTGGGATGGGAGCAGGTAGTACTATAAGAAATTGGGCAGCTTTCTATGTTTACAGAAAAGGGTTACCTTTTAATGGAATAGCTACTTTTAACGGACCTTCAAACATAACTTTTAACAAACTTAGCGTAAATAATACCCCATTCAATACCCTACCAGGATATACTTTTGATAGAATAGACAGTAATGATTTAAGAATCACTATTGTTTATAAATAGTTTTAAAGATAACAAAATTTAAAAAATGAAAAAATGTTGAACGTAAAAAAGAAACTAATAGGGCAGGTTTTAATAGAGAGAGGACTAATAAATTCTGAGATATTATCAAGTGCTCTTGAATATCAAAAAACTAAAGCTCCAACTAAAAAAATTGGAGAAATATTAGTAGAATTAGGTTATATAACAGAAGAAGAACTTTCTAAAGCCCTAGCAGAATTACTTAACATACCCTATATAGACCTCAAAAACATCGAATTAGACCATAATTTAGTAAAATCTCTACCCCTTAAAATAATGAAACAGTATAAAATAATACCTATAAAGAGAGATGAATTTGGGATAGTTTTAATAGGTATGATTGACCCATTAGATAACGAAGCTATCAATATAGCCCGTGAATACTTAAATACTATAAATATCGATATATCCATAATTTCCAAAGATGCGTTTGAAAATATATTGTTAGAAATAGAAAACAGAATTTCTGTAGAAGAAGCATTACAAGAAATAAAAATAGAAACTACAGAGGAAGCAGAAAATTTAATAAAATCAATAAATCTTGATGAAACGGAATCTCAACCCGGTATAATAAGATTAGTTGAATCAATATTCAAGCAATCTATAACCTACAGAGCTACAGATATTCACATAGAACCCCATTCTGATGGAGTAAAAGTAAGATACAGAATAGATGGGGTTCTATACAAAGGTTTAGAATTCCCTTTAGAAAAGCTACCAGAAGTAGTAAGTAGAATAAAAATAATAGCACAATTAGATATAACCGAGCATAGATTACCCCAAGATGGCCACCTAACTGTAAAAACCAGAAACTCCGAATACGACCTAAGAATATCCACTTTACCTTCAAGATATGGAGAAAAAGTTGTAATAAGAATTCTTGATAAAAAACAAACTATCTTAGATATATCAAAATTAGGATTTAGTAAACAAAATCAGGAAAAAATATATCAAATTATTAGTAAACCGTATGGTTTTGTTGTAGTTTCAGGACCAACCGGCGCAGGTAAAACCACTACCCTATTCTCTATCCTTAAAGAACTAAACTTAGAATCAAAAAATATTGTAACTATTGAAGATCCAATAGAATATGAACTAAAAAATATTACTCAGGTACAAGTTAACGAAAAAATAGGTTTAAGTTTTGATAACGCCCTTAAATATATACTTAGACAAGATCCAGACATAATACTAGTAGGAGAAATAAGAGATGAAGAAACTCTAAGAATATCTATTCAAGCTTCTTTAACAGGCCACCTAGTTTTAACCACTATACACGCTAATAACTCAATATCCACCATCACCAGAATGAAAGAAATGAACGTTAATCAAGAATACCTCTTTTCTTCCCTAATTGGAATTATTAACCAAAGATTAGTTAGAGTGCTTTGTAATAACTGTAAAAAACCAAAAAAAGTAAATAAAGATGATTTCATAAAACTAATAACCCATTCTAATCAAGATGATATAGAATTAATACAAGAAGATATAAAGGATATAGATATCGTATATGAGCCTAATGGATGTCCTTTATGCAACTGGACAGGTTACCTAGGTAGAACCTCCATATCTGAAGTCCTAATTTTTGACAGCTTTGTAAAAGATTTAATACTACAAAAAAATTCCGAAGATAAAATAAAAAAACAACTTTTCGAACATAAGAAACAATTATTCCTTATACACGATGCAATAAGCAAAATAAAAAATTCTATAACCAGTATAGAAGAAATAACAAGAGTAATCTAATAAAAATCACTTTTAATTTTCTTGTTCTAAGAGTATAGTTAATTTCAAAGAAGTTTTTAAATGGGGTTAAAAATTGTGGTTTATTAATCAATTAACATTTTATATCTAATTCCAAATAAGTCATCATCTTTAAAAGTGAATACTAGGGAATTTTGATTATTTAGTTTATATTCTAATTTTATGCTGGTTCTTAGGATTTCTCTTTCTGGGTAGTAATTGAGCTCTATTTCGCTATTAATTTTGTTTGTTAGCTGGTTTTTGTATGTCATTCCTATTCCCAATTCTTTTCTTGTCCTTTTTTGTATAGATAGTTCTGAAATGAATTGGGTTTGAGTGATTCTATATATTAAGAGTGTAGAAATGGATTGGTTGGATTTTTGGTATATTTTATTTTCTAAGGTAATTTTAAAATCTTTCCATAGTAATTTTAGATTTTCATTGTCTACTTTTTGTTGTGTTTCTTTAAATTTGTACCTAAATTTGAGAGTATAATTTTGATTTAGTTTTGTATCGATACCTATTCTTGGTGCCCAGAAAGTAAAGTCCTTTTTACTGCTTTGTATTTTTATTCTTTCTATTCCTAAGGTTAGATAAAAATTTAACTTTTCTTTTTTGGGATAGTTAAAAAAATTGCTTAATTTATTATTTGCAAATAC
>CALFWH010000143.1 GCA_937927985.1 uncultured bacterium
AATACATACTTGGCCTGAATTAGGTTACGCTGCTATAGATATATATACTTGTGGTACTAATACTAAACCATTCAAAGCTTGCTACTTCTTAGCCAAAAAATTCAAAGAAAAAAAAATTAAAGCAACATTTATACTTAGAGGAATTGAAAATAAAAGGAAGAAATTCTATACTCACAAAATAAAAATAGTAGAAGGTAATATAAAGGAACTAAAAATTTTACCTACCAAAATAAAAGCCTACAAAGAATTCAAAACCCTCACTAATTTTCCTCTTAATAATCACAATAACGGTAACAATAAAAAGAAAACTGAATTACTGGTAGGTTGGATATAAATGAGTTTATTTGTACCATTAGATAATTACGAAAAATTCGACAAATCGTTACCATTACAGTGGTTATGGTATTATGAGTATCATAGTACCTATGAGATTCACGCACACGCAGTGAAAAATGTAATTCTAAGAACTAGAAGTAAATATCAGCAAATAGATATAATAGATACCTTTAACAGTGGTAAAATATTGGTATTAAACAGTGAACCTCAATCCTCACAGGTTGATGAACATATTTACCATGAATCGATAGTACATCCTGCTATGATTCTTCATCCTAATCCAGAAAACATCTTAATAATAGGTGGAGGAGAAGGAGCAACCCTAAGAGAAGTCCTTAAACACAAATCTGTAAAAAAAGTAATAATGGTAGACATAGATGAAGAATTAAACAAAATAGCAATAGAATACCTACAAGAATGGCATCAAAATTCTTTCTTTGATCCCAAAGTAACTATTATATTTGATGATATAAAAAACTATATAAAAATTTGTCAAGAAAAGTTTGATATTATAATCTCGGATTTAAATGAACCGACTGGAAGTACTCCAGCTTTTAAAATATACAACGAATCCTTTCTTGAACAGATTAAAAATATAAGCACCAATGATACCATATTTGTTATGCAAGCTTCCGATATGAAAGATTTACTATTTTGGCATTACAGAAAAGATCAAGATATACCTTTACTAAAAGAATACATAGAATTATTTTCTAAGTATTTTAAGGAAGTTAAAATTTTTCATTCATTTATCCCTTCATTTTATAGTGATTGGGCTTTCCTATTTGCCTCAAATCAAAAAATACCTGAATTAACAGATCAAGAAATAGATCAAAGAATAAAAGAAAGAACAAATAATAAACTAAAATTCTATGATTCAGAAACACACAAATTATTGTTTTCACTACCTAAGTATGTTAGAGAAGTTATAGAACCGCTTGGGGTATAGCGGAATACAAATCCCCTACCTAAATAAACTATGAAGAAAAATATTCATCCTCAAGTATATGAAACTCTAGTAACCTGTGGATGTGGTAATACATTCAAAACTCTATCAGTAAAAAAAGAATTAAAAGTCGAAATATGTTCTAATTGTCACCCATTTTATAAAGGTATAACAACAACAACCGTAGAAGCTAAAGGAAAAATAGAAAAATTCCTATCAAAATTCGGTAAAAATTATCAAGAAAAAATCTCCACTTCTACCAAAAAGAAATCCACTAAAACAACTAAAAAATAATTCATTTATTAATTCATCCCTTAAAATAAATTATACCTAAAAAACCAAGAAAAGTAAGACTTAATGAAAAAAATAGAATTGCTATTAGTAGTTTTTTTAATATTTTTAGGAATATACTATAGATTAATACCTCATTCTCCAAATTTCTCTCCCTTAATTGCTATAACAGTTTTCTCAGGGTTTATATTATCCAGAAAAACAAATTTATTAGTATCTCTATTTTTACCGCTTGCAATTTTGTTTTCAACAGATTTAATAATAGGATTACATAAGACTATTCCTTTTGTGTATGGTGGTTTTTTACTTAGTGTAATACTTAGCTTTGCTTATTCACATACATTTTTAAAAAACAAATTAGAATTTAAGGGGAGTATCATACATTCGAATATAAGTGGGTTTATAAATAATGTAGTTTTTTATGTAATATCTAATTTTGGGGTATGTTTAATGGGAAGTCTTTATTCTAAGGATTTAAACGGATTATTGGAGTGTTATGTTGCAGCAATCCCATTCTTTAAAAATTCAGTTTTAGCAACTATTTTGTTTACTACAATAATTTTTGGAATTTATAATTTAATAGTACAGTGGCAAGATAAGAAATATAGAGATTATGAAAAAGTTTAATTTAAAGTTTAATTTAAGGTAAGTTAGTTATGGTAGCGGATAGTTTTGATATTATAGTAGTGGGAGCTGGGCATGCTGGTATAGAAGCAGCTTTAGCTTCTGCTAAAATGGGATGCAAAACAGCAATTTTTACTTTACTACTTGAAAATATTGGGCAGATGAGTTGTAATCCCAGTATTGGTGGGCCAGCTAAAGGGCATTTAACCAGAGAAATAGATGCTTTAGGTGGAATACAAGGAATGGCTGCAGATCATACTATGATCCATATAAGATTTCTTAATACTAGTAAAGGTCCTGCAGTAAGAGCCTTAAGATCACAAAACGACAGAAATGCTTATAAAACCTTTATGAGAAATATCTTACAAAATCATCCAAGCATATTCATCAAACAAGAAGAAATCCAGGAAATAATAGTAGAAAACAATCAGGTTGTAGGAATAAAAACAACCATAGGATTAACTTATCTAACCAAAGCTTTAGTATTAGCAACAGGTACTTTTCTAAGAGGGCTAATACATATAGGTCCAATAAAAATGCAAGGCGGAAGAATGGCAGAATATCCAGCCAATTATCTAACACAGTCACTTCAAAAATTAGGATTTGAAACAATAAGATTAAAAACTGGTACACCCCCAAGAATTCATAGAAGAAGTATAGATTATAGTTGTCTAAATGTAGTAAAACCATCAGAAGAGCCTGTATTCTTTGAGTTTTTTCCTACTGTAGAATATCCTAAAAATCAAGTAGATTGTTATCTAACAAAAACAACTATAGAAACTAAAAAAATTATCTTAGAGAATATTCATTTATCTCCGATGTATAATGGTCAGATAGAAGCTACAGGAGTAAGGTATTGTCCTTCTATAGAAGATAAAATTGTAAAATTTAGTACAAAAGATGAGCATCCAATATTTTTAGAGCCTGAAGGGATAAATAATGATGAGGTTTATGTACAAGGTTTTTCTACTTCTTTACCTGCAGATATTCAATTAAAAATATTAAGAACAATAGTGGGATTAGAAAAAGTAGAGATGATAAGGCCAGCGTATGCCATAGAATATGATGCTGTTAAAAGTTATCAAATAGATGCTACTCTACAAACAAAAAAAATAAAGGGATTGTTTTTAGCGGGGCAGATAAATGGGACAACTGGTTACGAAGAAGCAGCAGCCCAAGGATTAATAGCAGGTATAAACGCAGCCCTTTTTAGTAAAAAACAGGATCTATTAATCATTCCAAGAAACTTATCTTATATAGGTACTTTAATAGATGACCTAATAACCAAAGAAATAACAGAACCTTATAGAATGCATACTTCAAAAGTAGAACATAGATTATACCTAAGACATGATAACGCAGATGAACGATTAACCCCTCTAGGATATCAACTTGGATTAATAAGTCAAGAAATTTATGAAAAATTCCAAGAAAAAATGAAGTTGATAAAATCAGAAATAGAAAGATTAAAAGAAACCTTTCCTCATAGATATCCAGAACTCAAAAAAACATTAAAAAATTTAGGAATAGAAACTTATGAAAGTTTATATTCTCTTCTTAAAAGACCAGAATTTTCATATCAAAATCTTTCAATTTTAGACCCTTCAAGACCTACTCTTCCTAAAGAAATCCAAGAAAGAGTAGAA
>CALFWH010000144.1 GCA_937927985.1 uncultured bacterium
TCTCCTTCAACAAGCCATCTATTTATAGTAAATCCTGAAAACTTCTTACAATTATTCTCCACTCACCCACCAATAAAAGAAAGAATCAAAAGACTAAGACAAATGATCTAAACAAAATTATTTAAAAACAACCTTAAAAAGGTAATGGAATAAATAAAATAGAATAATAAAAAATAGGACAATAAAATATAAAACAATAAACAAAAGCTATATGCAGAAAATAGCAACAGGGAGGAAAAAATGAGGAAGAAAAGAGCAGAAATAAGAGAAATAGCCCCAGATCCAGTTTACAATAGTGTAAGAGTTGCAAAATTTATCAATAAACTAATGTGGGATGGTAAAAAAACCATAGCAGAAAAAATATTCTACACAGCACTTAAAAAAATAGAAGAAAAAACTAAAAAAAATGGATTAGAAGTTTTTAACAAAGCTATAGACAATCTCAAACCTATATATGAAGTTAGGCCTAGAAGAGTAGGAGGAGCCACTTATCAAGTACCAGTAGAAGTAGATGAACGCAGAGGGGAAACCTTAGCAATGAGATGGATCCTACAAGTTACTAGAGCAGAAAAAGGAAGAAGAATGGTAGATAAACTAGTAGATGAAATAATTGAAGCTTATAATAATGGTGGTAAAGCAATGAAGATAAGAGAGAATGTCCACAGAATGGCAGAAGCTAACAGAGCTTTTGCTCATTTCAAATGGTAAAAAATCAATAGTAAAAAATCAATTCTAAAAAAACCAAAGAAGCAAAAAAGAGGTAAAAAATGTTGATATATAATCCTTATCCAGAAGATGTTAAGAAAACTTTAAGGGAATTATTATTTTTCGTAGCAGGGGGATTAAATCATTTTCCCCAATGGGCTCAAAAACAAATAGAAAAACACCATACTCCACAAGAAGTAATTCAAACAGCAGCAGAAATGATTACAGATCCAAAAGTACCCAGTGGAATAAAATATAATCTCTTCTTCTTTTGTTTATATAACTACGGCTTAGGAGAAAATTCAGAAAACGTTAAAGAATTAGTATACGCAGCAGCTAATTTTGATTGGGACCAAACATTAATACCTACTAACTTCAAAAGGCATATAAAAGATGAAATCATTCCTAATTATTTAAAATACTATCAACAAAAAGAAGAACAGCTGCTTTTAGGTAGAAGCAAACACATAGAATATGAATTAGAATAAAGGAGGAAAAATTATGGCAAATCCAAAATTTAAACTTTCCCGATCCAGAGTAAGACATAGAAGAAGCAATAGCCAAAAACTAGATCTTAATAGATATCCCAATTATTCCAAATCCATCTGTCCTAATTGTGGTAACCCTAAGTTATCCCATTTTGTCTGTCAATTCTGCGGCTACTACTCAGATACCAAAATAATTGATCCATCATTAACCAGAAAATACATAAGATCAGTTTATTATAAGAAAAATTTTGAACATACCTAATCCAACTTCGCTTAATAGTGTTTAATAGTGTTTAATGTCGTTTAATTATACCTTATATCCAATTTATAACTAATCTTTGCTTCAAAGAATTGTTAATATAAAAGATATGTTTATTATCTTTTTCAATTAATCTGTAAGGTTTGATATTAAAAATCAAAACTTTGTAGCTATTATTTATAATTACCTTGTGTTCAACTTTAGCATCAGTTGACCAAAAATAAGGTAAATCTAAAGTATGAATATATTCCTTTTTCTGTTTAAGCTTAAATTTAGTATATATCGTACAACTTTCATTATCCTTAAAATTATCGTAACTTATAATACCTTGTAAATTATCAGGCGGTAAATAGTAAAAATCCTTAAATCCTGAATAATTAAAATCTAGAACTTCTTCATAAACAGGGTAATTGAGTTTTATGCCCTTACTAAAAAGCCTAAGAAAATCCTTTTTATAAGACAAAATTGAATAAACCTCAACATTATTATCATTAATAATATAAATTGAAGAATTTACTTCAGAAAGCTTTATGTAGTAAGGAGGTAAATCAGTATAAAAAACATCAAGAGATATGTAAACTATCAAACTCATAAAAAGAGAAAAAATAAAAACTTTAAAAGAACTTAGGATTTTATTACTCGTATACATTTAATTTTCTTTTTTTCTAATTCTTTTTTTCTAATTCTTTAGTTTTTATGGAAAAATTTTCTTGGGATGTATTGCTGTGATATAACCAAAACACAATAAACATTACTATTAAGGAAATAAAGATAATTATAAAATAATTTTTTTGTTCTTCTTGGGTATAAAATCTCAAGAGGGTATGAAAGTTTCCATACAATTTTAATTTAGCATACGAGCCTAGAAGTATGATAATAAAAGTGGGTACAGAATAGTAAAAAGCTAAGAATTTTCTAGAACTTTCGGGTAATTCACTAGATTTTGAAAATAAAAGTAATATAAAGTTAAAAGTAAAATATATGGGGAATGAAATCATCATAACAATTGGTAGAAAAAAGAAAGGTACTAAAATAGGCGCAGATAATCCTATTAAAGCCAATATTGCCCATATCCACTTCATTTCTTTTACAACTATTTTATACAAATAATCCCTTAGATCAAGTTTTTTAAATACTAACCTATCAAGGTGCAAAAATAACATAAACAAAGGATTTATAAGAGCTACAAATAAAATAATAGTTATTAAAACTGCTGCCCAACCTGCACCAAGATCTACAGGAGTACACAAAAAAAACATACCTATAAATCTCCTTATGAAATGGATATCCTTATAAAATAATTTATTCACTTTTTCCAAAATCTCCCCATAATCCCCTACAAAAAGGAGAAAAATTACTTACAAAGAAGCTAAATACATAGAAATAGAGGGGGTAAATTACTATGATAAAAGAAGTAAAAAATGAAAAAGAAAAAAAATTCTATGAAGCATTGAAAAATCTTTTCATTGGAGAAAAAATAGAAGGACAATCGGGCTTTGTTAATTTAATGAAAATTAAATCTAACTATCTCGAAGATATTCTAAACAAACTTAAACAAGATATTGATCTATCTTTAAAAAAACTCCAAGAAGATACCAAAATCTCCTTAAATGAATCTCTTGATTTCAGAGAAGAACTCTTTGATAAACTCTACACCTTCTTCTCTAGGTACTTTTCCGAAAATGGATCTCTCTATTTCAGATTCATACCACACTACCAAGATGTATATGAAAAAGTTTATACCAATGACAAAGATGTTATCCTTTTCTGGAAAACCTACATGCTCTACTATGTCAAAACAGACAAACTCTTCAAAACTATGGACATTCAAATTAACGGCTTACGCTTCTCCTTCGATGTCTCCAATCTACAACATAAACAAGCTAATGAAAAAAAACATCTCATCTATGAATTACATGATGAACCTTTTAAAAATCAAACTTTTTACTTCAAAGTTTCTTATCTAGAAAAATCTCATTCGGAAAAACTCAAAAAAACCGATCTCGAATCCATCTCAAAAACTATCTTTGAAATAGTAAAAAAACACAATATCAAAATAACACAAAATCCAGAAAATCCAGAAAAACATAAAATAACAGAAGAAGATATACTTGAAATTGTTGAAAAAGCTTTCAAAATCTTTGAAAAGCAAAGTGAAATAGATTATTTTATCAATAAAAACGCAAAATTATTCCTAACAGAACAATTCGACCTCTGGCTATACCAATACATATTCAAAGGCGAAACTCAATGGACTGACAAAAGAATTAAACAATTACAAATTATAAAAGATATCGCTTATAAAATAATTGATTTTATCTCTCAATTCGAAGATGAACTCGTGAAAATCTGGAATAAACCTAAATTCGTACTCAATTCCAATTATGTCATCACTCTTGACAGGTTAGCTAATAAAAACAATGGATTACATATTATTCAAAAAATACTAGACCATAAAAATTTTGAAGAACAAGTAAAAGAATGGAAAAATTTAGGTATGATTAATGATACTTTTGAAAAAAGCAAAATTTTAGATAACAAACTATTGATTAAAAAACTAAACAAAGAATATCAATTTTTACCTATTGATACCAAGTACTTCAAAGACTTAGAAATTGAGATTTTATCACTTTTTGATGATTTAGATAATGAACTAGATGTATGGCTTATAAAAAGTGAAAACTATCAAGCCTTGAATACAATTTTGCAAAAGTTTAAAGAAAAAATTCAAACCATTTATATAGATCCACCCTTTAATAAAGATCAAGATGCTGATTACTTCTATTCTGTAAAGTATAAAGATTCCACTTGGGCAACTATGCTCGAAAATAGATTAAGAATTGCAAAAGAATTACTAAATGAAAAAGGAAGTATTTTTGTAAGATGTGATTATAACGGAAATTGGATTGTTAGACCCCTAATGGATGAAATCTTTGGAAAAGAAAATTTTAGGAATGAGATAGTATTAAGAAGGGGTGAAGTTCCTAAAGGTGAAATAATCAAACTTTTAACTGGCACAGATTATCTTCTTTATTTTTCAAAAGCAGATAAAAATCTTTTTTATACACCAAAAATTAAAAGATCTGAACAAAAATGGTTACCGATGCATTTACCAGGAGAAAGAACCACATATG
>CALFWH010000145.1 GCA_937927985.1 uncultured bacterium
TGTATAGCTTCTTCATAAGTTTTTCCTGAAAATTCGTACATTCTTATCCCCTCCATTAGCTACTTAGAAGTTACTAGATCTGTTTTAGCTTCCTGCTCCTCAAACTGTTTTAACTTTTGTTTATCAATATCCTCCACTTTAATCATCTTATAGATTATCCATCCTGCAACTATACCAACAATATTAAAAGAAAACCAATAGAGAATAAAAGCAGAAGGAAAACTATAAAACAATATTGCAAAAAGTCCTAACATTATTAATTGCATATTTTCAGCATTTCTCTTCTCATCGATAGAATTATAAGTAGTAGGAGTGATTTTAAAACTAAAATACATTGATAATACATACAAGGTGAATAATAACAAGTCTGGCTTAGCTAAGGATTTTATCCATAAAAAAGAAATATTTTGTAAAATTTGTATTTCATCTTTTACTGCAAAGAAAACAGCAAACAAAATAGGTATTTGAATAAAACTTAAAATT
Source organism: uncultured bacterium (assembly GCA_937927985.1). GTDB lineage: Bacteria > DRYD01 > DRYD01 > DRYD01 > DRYD01 > DRYD01. The sequence continues at coordinate 484 of CALFWH010000145.1, forward strand.
AGGGAAGTAAAACAGCCCTGTAAAGGATTGAACCCTAAAGTTTTATATAGATCCAATTGTTTTTGCATTAAAGTTTGAGGATCTTTTTCATATTTTTTTTGTAAGTTTAGTAAATAAGGTTGAATACTTTTCATTTTTACTTGCATTTCATACATTACCTTTGTTTGTTTGAAATATAAAGGTAGAATAATAACTTTAGTAACTATTCCCAATAAAATAAGAGCCCATCCATAATCGTTAGTAAATCCATTTAGATAATTTAGTAATTGTTTAAATATATTAACAAAGAAATCCATAGATTACCTCCCGTATAACTGCTTTATTATATCTTGATAAAAGGGTGTATATTTCGTACCTCCATATTTAAGACTTTTATTATAGTATTCAAGTGCAGCCTTATAATCCCTTTGCTCATATAAACACTTAGAAATTAACCTATAAAGTGTCAGATATTCATTATTTTGGACTTTATAAAAACCATATTTTTTATTTGTCACTTCACTATTTAGTAAATTTTCAGCTTTTAAAAGTACTTTTTTAGCTTCATCATAGTTTTCCAGTTTTCTGGTATAAATTAGTCCTGCAGTAAAATATAATTTCCAATAATCATTATTATTCTTTATACCTTCTTTTACAAAATTTAACCCTTCGTTAGGTTTATTTAAGAAAAAACTTAATTGATAAGAACCAAAATCGTAAGCTTCAACAAAATTAGGATCTAATAAAGTTATAAATCTTGTATAGTAAACTATCTCAGGTAAGTTATTTATAGCTACATATCCTGAGTAGTGAATATAAAATTCTGTTCTTATCCATAAATAAGCAGCTAAAGTATACCTTATATTACCCAAACTACTTATCAAAACTTCATAAAAAGTCATATTACTTCTATACTGTTGCTTTAAATTTAAGTAATTAACGTTCCATAAAAAAATAGATAAAATCCAGCTTAATAATAACCCAGAGATTGCAAAAATAATAATTTTTTTATTAATCATCTATTGATAACACCTGCCAGAAAGCTTCTTGTGGGATAGATACTTTACCTATTGTTTTCATTCTTTTTTTACCTTCTTTTTGTTTTTCTAAAAGTTTTCTTTTTCTTGTTACATCTCCTCCATAACATTTTGCTAAAACATCTTTTTTCAGAGGTTTAACACTTTCACTTGCAATAACTTTACTACCTATAGCAGCTTGTATTTTATATTCAAACAATTGTTTACCAATTGTTTCTCTTAGTTTCTGTACTATTTTTCTAGAAGCATAGTAAGCTTTTTGCCTGTGAATTATAAAAGATAAAGCGTCAATTTTTACATTATGTACCAATATATCAACTTTTACTAGATCGGATTCTCTGTATTCTAAGAATTCATAATCAAAGCTTGCAAACCCTCTACTTAGTGATTTTAGTTTATCAAAGAAATCTATGATTATTTCAGATAAAGGAGCTTCAATATCAATTATTAGTAAATTACCTACTTTTTCCATATGTATTACTTGTCCTCTTTTATCCTGTAATAATTTTAAAATTTCATTTAAAAATTCATGAGGAATTATTATTTTACCCTTTATATAAGGTTCCAAGATTTTATCAATTTTAGTATTTTCGGGCCACAAATTGGGACTATCTATCTCAATTTCCTTATTGTTATAAACTATCTTATACTTAACAGTAGGAGTAGTAGAAACGATATTTAACCCAAAATGCCTTTCTAATCTCTCTTGTACTATTTGCATATGAAGCATTCCTAGAAAACCACATTTAAATCCATATCCTAAAGCTGCAGATTTTTCTTTTTCAAAAAATAAAGCAGCATCATTTAATTTGAGTTTTAAAATAGCCTCTTCAAGTTTAGAATAATCATCCCCATCTGCAGGATAAAATCCACAAAAAACCATGTGTTTAGGTTCCTTAAAACCACTTATAGGTTCTACGTATTTTTCAGGATCACAAACAGTATCACCTACCTTAGTATCAGTAACATCTTTTATACTAGCACAAAAATAACCTACTTGACCAGCTGTAAGAACATCAACTTCCTTATAAAATGGTTTAAATATACCAACCTCCTCTACTTCAAAAACTTTACCATTTGAATAAAATTTTATTTTATCTCCTTTTTTTATTTTACCATCAAATAATCTAATGTAAACAATAACTCCTTTATATGGATTATATTGAGCATCGAAAATTATAGCCCTTAAAGGAGAATCAATATTCCCCTGAGGATTAGGTATCTCCTTTATAACTCTGTCTAGTACCTTATCCACATTTAAGCCAGTTTTAGCACTTACTTTTTCAAAATCCTCAAATGGTATAAATAGAATATCCTCAACTTGTTTTTTTATGTAATCTTCGTTATAATTTTGTAGATCTATTTTATTAAATACAGGTATTACTTTAAGCTTTAGATTTAGTGCTTGTAAGTAATTAGCCAGAGTTTGAGCTTGTACTCCTTGAGTTATATCAACTAACAAAATTACCCCTTCACAAGCAGCTAAAGCCCTTGATACTTCATATGAAAAATCTACATGTCCAGGTGTATCTATTAAATTTAAAATATAACCCTTATACTCTAGTGTTACAGGATGAGATTTAATCGTTATTCCCTTTTCTCTTTCTAGATCCATTTGATCAAGAAATTGTTCAGTTAGCTTATTTTTATTAACAGTTTCAGTTATCTCTAAAAATCTATCAGCTAAAGTAGACTTACCATGATCAATATGGGCTATTATTGAAAAATTCCTTATTTTCTCTAAAGACATATTACTTTTTGATATTTATGCCAGTAAGATAAAACAGATAAGGTATAACTAATGGTAAGGTACATGGAGATAAGAAAAGAAATACTCCAGCTAGATAACTAATCAAAATGGTTACCAAAGATAAATTAGTTATCTGATAATTGAATTTTTCTAGCCAATCAGTACCTAATCCTAAAGAAAGTAAAATATTCAATTTTGAAAACATAACAACCAAACCTAAAATTATAAAAACTACCCCCATAAATCTTTCAATTATTATAGAAAACTTAGATAACTTATTCATAATATTACCAAATATTAATACCAAAAAAGAAATTGCTATAAAACTACTCATTAAACCTAAAGTCATAAAAATTAACATAAACAAGGAGGAAATAAAATTTTCTTGATTAGAAAACAGAGAGATAATACCTAACATAACTGGTCCAACACAAGGAGCCCACCCACTAGAAAAACTCATTCCTACCAATATAGACCCTACAAACAAAGAATAGATGCTACTTTTATCCACCTTACTTACTTTATAATCAAAAGCTTTAAAATACCTACTTAAAAAAGGAATCTTTAAAATATCAAGAAGTACTAATCCCACAATTATTAAGATTATCCCCCCAATAATAGAAACAAGGCTTTTAATAGATTGAATAGTAGATATACCTAAAAATGGCAAAGAAATTAAGAAAAACATTATTCCAAAACCTACTGAAAAACCTATAGCTGCAAACAAAACTCTCCAATTCATATTAATTTATTTTTACCCTTATAAACACTATTCCTTTTTCATTTATTCTTAAAAAATCATCAAACAATTTTTTATTCTGGTTATACAAATTTTGTAAATCTTGAAAAAAATCAAAATAAAAAACTATTATTCCTTTAACTATTCCCTCATTACTAAAAAATATATCTTCTTTAC
>CALFWH010000146.1 GCA_937927985.1 uncultured bacterium
TTGCTAAAAGAAATCATCCCCATATCTACCTCACAATATAAACTCCAAAATAAAATAAACATAATAGATGAAGAAGATAAATTAGAAATAATAAAAAATATTCTCCAAAATTCAAAAAAAGGAGAAAACAAAAAGGATAACAAAAAAAACAAAATCCAAAATCTTTCCGCCTACACCGTTTGCAACATAATATCAAGCCTGAAAAATAAGAAAACAATAACCATTGGTCAAAAAGTACAAGAAATTATAAACGAATACGAATTATTTCTCAGAAAAACAGAATCTCTAGATTTTGACGATATAATCCTATGTATAAATAATATTTTTACCGAAAAACACAAAATAAAATCCCAAATAGCCTCTAAATTCAAATACATAATAGTAGATGAATTCCAAGATATAAACCTTACTCAATATGAATTTTTACTTAACTTAACAGAAAAAAATAAAAATATCTTTGTAGTAGGAGACGATGATCAAAGTATATATAGTTTTAGAAATGCAGAAGTTAAAATAATTCTTAATTTTCCTTCAGATTTCCCTAATACTAAAATAATCAACCTTCAGTATAACTACAGATCAAAATCAGATATAATAAAAACTTACACCAAGCTCATTTCCTTTAATACAAACCGATATGAAAAAAAATTAAAAGGTATAAATCCTTCTAAAGGAGAAGTAAAAATAAACATATTCAAATCAGAAGAAGACGAATATAATTATATAGCCGAAAAAATAAATGAAAACAAAAATCTTCAAAAAGTAGTATTAGCCAGAACTAATGAAATATGTAAAGAATTCGAAAAAAATCTTATAAAAAGAGGAATAAAAGCACACTTTATAAACGGTTATAATTTCTTTAAAAGAAAAGAAATTAGAGACATTATTTCTTTTCTCAAAGTTATTAATAACCCTAAAGATGATCTAAACTTTATAAGAATACTGCTTAACTTCTTTAAAATAAAAAAATCTAAACTAGAAAAAATAATTAATAAATCCACAGAAAATAACATAATAGATATAATATACCATGAAAATTACGAAATATTTGAAATTATTGAAAATTTCATAAATTCATTAGATAATAATTCATTAGAAAGCAAACTAGAATTAATAGGCAACATAATTCAAATCTATCCCAGCAAAAATGAAATATTAGATATATTTAAAAAATTTGCTGAAAATTATTACAAAAATAATCCAGAGAAAACCTTAGAAGACTTTCTTAACTATATCACACTATTAAAATCAAATGATATTAACTGGGAAGGATCAGCAAATAAAGTATTAATTATGACAATGCATTCCTGCAAAGGATTAGAATTTGATGTTGTTTTTGTAGTTAAAGTAAACCAGGGTATAATTCCACACTACAAAGTAAACCATGAGGAGAAAGAAGAAGAAAGAAGATTACTTTATGTAGCTTTATCAAGAGCAAAAGAAAAGCTTTATATAACCTCTACACTTCCGCCCTCTGAATTTATTACTCCACTTTTTTGAATTACTTTTTATTTTTATCACTATTTTTGTTAGCTATATATTTAATAACAGTTACCTTTTCAATAGTAATAAGGCCATTTTCTATTAATGGATCTATTTTAGGTAATATTTCATTTATCTTTTCTTCCTGATCAACTATTTCAATAACTATTGGTAGATCTGTAGATAAATCTAAGATTGAAGCAGTATGAAGGATAGTAGATTTTCCATAACCTGCTATACCCCGTAAAACCGTAGCTCCTGCTATAGAATTCTCTCTTAAAACTTCCAAAATCTTCTTATATAAAGGTTTTCCTTGATACTTATCAGCTTCTCCTATATGAATTCTTACTAAAACAGCTTGCGTATTTATCCTCATATCAATTATTATACTTACCCATTAAATTATCTAAACTTGACTTAATAGTTTACCTAAAATTATTCCTAAAAAAGCAAATAAGAACGAAAAAGTAAAATTAAGAAAAATGTTAAAAAAACCTTTAATGTAGTTACCTTCCATAAACATAGATAATGTTTCATAAGTAAAGGAAGAAAAAGTGGTGAATCCTCCCATTAATCCTACAGCTAAAAAAAGCCTCCATAAAGGGTTTAAACTTAGCTTTTCCAAAGATAAAATCATAAGTAATGAAAGCATAAAGGATCCTATGGTATTAACAGCTAGTGTACCATAAGGAAAATAAGGATTTATTATCTTAGCTAAGTAAACACCTATTAAAAATCTTAGAACTGATCCTATTGCCCCACCAATTGCTACTACTATTAGTTTATCCATTTTCTAGTGATATTTTAACTATATTTTAGTAAACCACTTCTGCTAAACTTTCTTTAAATAGATAAAATATTCCCTTCTTGTTGGTAACTCTATCATAATATCCATCTAAAATATTGAAGTATTTTTGATTAAACTTTATTTCACTATTTTCGATAAGTAAATTTTCAAATCTTTCTTCTTCTGAATTAGTATCATAAAGAAAAGAAATTACAAAAAACATTCTATTTAGATTACTATTTAAAACTTTGAAATTTGCTATGTACTTACCATTTTTTGATGAAAGTATTTTTTTAGATTGTTTGGTTAAAAAATCATATTTATAAATATGAAAATCTTTATTATCAGAATCTACAAAGAAAAGTTCTTTATTATTTGAAAAATCAAGAACTGTATTATTGCCTTGATATATTTTTCTGAGCTCTTCATTTGATAGATTGTATAAAAAAACTTCGAATTTTTTGTTAGCCTTGTTAGAGAGATTAAAAATTATATAATCATCAAGAGGTTTAACTTGTACAATTTCTAGCTTTTCTTTTTTGAAATTCTCTAATAATTTAGCAATTTCAAAGTCTTCAACTAGATCATATTTATATCTAAAAAATCTTGCTTTTTTATCTGTTTTTTTATCGTTAGTATACTTGTAGCCTAACCAGTAAAAGTACGAGTTACTGATCATGGGTTCGGATAAATTATAGGAAGGGCTTTCAAAAGAATGCAAACTAATTTTTGGAGAGATATAATAGAATTTATTTCCTCCAGCTACTGTATTTATAAGTATTTCTTTTCTTTGATTAAAAGCTACAGTATGTGGAACTTTTATTTCACTTATAATTCTATGACCTATTGTATTACTTGGAATATTAATATAAACTAATAAAGTACCTTTGGCTTTATAAAGTTGAAATACATATAATACATCCCCTACCCCATTACCTTTGATAGATACAAATTTGTATTCTTTTTCAGTTAGGGATAAATTACTATAAATGTATTCCTTTATATCCGTAACTCGATATTTTACATCGTTTTTGGCAGCATTGTCTTTTGCAGCTATAAAATAAATAGCAAATATGTTAAAAATAACAATCAATAAAAAAATTATTGTTTTCGTTTTGATTTTGTAATTACCAACCATATTACCCCCTTTAAGTTATTTTATGTTTTGTTATTATAATTCTTCTTTTATATTTAACTCCTTTTGTAAAGATAGGAATAAAAAATAGAAGGGAGAGAATAATTTCTCTCCCTTAAGTTAAGTTTAATTGCTATTCATTTTATTTAATTTTTGCTACTCCCCATTCTATAGAGGGCCACCATTGCCATACTTTTATTAATTTACCATCTTCTGTTTTTGCATATCCTTCAAGAGTTTTTTGTCCATATACTACTCCAACTTCAACTATTCCCAATTCCTTGAATGTTTTTAATTCATTTTTTTGTACTTTAGTATCTTGGTTTTTATCTTGCCATACATATATATTTTCTAATTCTTCTCCTGTTATTTTTCCATCTTTATTAAAATCGAAGTTTTCTGCTAACTTTTCAAAGCCGTTTTCATATCCAAAAGCATTGGACATTAAATTAAATCCGTTTACTTCTTCTTTTATTTTGTTGTTTTCAAAGAATATTATTAAACCATCATTAGGTCCTATCCATTCAACAAAATCTTTTATTCCGTCAGCATTCAAATCGAATAATTTTGCTCTTGATCTGTCAAAAGTATTCTTGGGTAAATTAATACCACCTGATACATCAGGTTTCCCATTAAAATCTAAATCTATTATTAGTGGGTCACGACGTCGTGGAGGTGGAGGAGGATTATATCTGACGTAATAATCAGTAGTTATAATATCTTGTCTATAAACATCTTGAAAGGTATTAACAGCTACATCTCCTTCTTCAGTAGTAGTTATATCAGTTCTTAAAAATACTCGATTAGTTTCAACAGTTCTATTTACCCAAGCTATTAAACTTCCACTGCCTGTTACAACTTGTTGATGTATATTGTTTGTTATTATAAAGTCAGGTAATCTAACACTAGTTGTAAACTGGGAATCTTCTTGAATATTACCTTTTTTTATACCTGCAAGTGATATTGTAATCATTATGGAAGCAATCAGGATTAAACTTAGTATTCTTTTCATTTTTTATCACCTCCTTACACTATATATATAATCAAAACCATGTCAAAAATTATTAAAAAATTGTTACCAAAATTGCAAGTTTAGAAAACTACAAAAATTCATTTAGTAGATTTTTCAAAGGTAAAAAAAATAAAGTATAGAAGTAAGATATTATGAATCATATTCTTTTTGCAGCGTTTGTTGGAATAACATTTATTTTAGCTTTCTTAACAGTAAAAGCTCAAAAAGAAAAAATACAGATTATAAAAAACTCAAAAACTATTCTTTCTTTTGTAGCAGCCTATTTATCAATATTTTTAGTAATAATAATATATTCCACTTTTTCTGGGAAAATTTACAATATGTTAGGAATAGATTTCATAGG
>CALFWH010000147.1 GCA_937927985.1 uncultured bacterium
TTCCAAGATGAAGCTACTAAACATATCAAAGTGTATTTTATTTCCTTAGATGAGGATAAAACATTAGCTTATAAAAAACCAACAAAGAAGGGTAGAGCTATTATAGAAGCAGATTTGGATGGTAGTTATGTTTTGACTGAAGAAAATATTGAAGAAAGTGATAAAGTAAAACTTTTCGAACACTTCATAAATGATCTAAGAAAATTAATCTAAAAAAACTATTCTAAAAAAATTGATACATAAAGAAAAAAGACTTTATCGATAGTAATATAGCTAGTTTATTATCTAAAATCCAAGTTTAAAAATAAGTCCATATTTTTTATAGTCCCTGTTAAATTCACCTATTAGTCCCATAACTAAGTTTTTATTTCTAATTGGTTTAAAGTATGATCCTACTTTTAAACTTATTTTTGATAATTTTTTATGATATTCGTAAGTTTGATTTTGTATTATTTCGTTAGTTTTAAGATTTTCACCATTCAAAAGATAATGTATTTTTATTGTTTGGTAATAGAAAGTTTCTTGGTCTTCTGAGAAATGGTTATATCCTAAGTATGCTTCTGTAATGTTGTGATTATTAGCAAATACTTCAGATTGCCATAAAGGATTATTCACTTCTGTTGAGTACCTCGTTTTTGAAAGATTGATGGATTCTAATCCTAAATTAATTTTATTTTTTATACTATATTCTAATTTCATTTGAGTAAAGTGTGAATTATATTTTGACGAAAGGGGAATATCAAGGTTTATTCCTGTAAATGAATTTTCTTTATTTATCAAAGTAAAATAGTTAAAATTAAAAAATAGATAGTTATTAGATTTTTGGTAAGTTAAGTATAATCCGTATGAATTAAAGTTTGACTTTAGTTGGAAAGGTAAAAAAGTTGGATTTGGATTACTTTCAGAGTTTATTTTTCCAACTGAAAAAGCTAACCCTCCTTTTAAGTTTGAATTAAAGTATCTATCAAAAATAAAGAATCTTCCAATTACAGTTGAATCAAATTCAGAGGAGTTTATTTTTTCGTAAAAGTTAAACGATCTATACTTAAAATTATTGTATTTATATGAAGGAGTAAGAATATGCAGAATTATATCATTTCTAAGGACATCACTTATGTTTTTTGATGTAATAAAAAATGTTTGCCTAGAATAATTGTGAAGACTAAGCCTTGGGTCTATTGTAAATATAATAGACGAATTTTGTCCTATATTACTAAACCAGTTAACTTTTATATTTGGATTAGATATCGGTGTGTGATTGATAAAATTTAGATCAAATTGACCATTAACAGTTGAACCTATATGATTTTCTATTATATAGTAAGGCTTATTTAGGTGTATATCATTACCTATGTATAAATGTAGAATTGTATTGTTAAGAGAAAGAGTAGAATTATTAAAGTTTAATATGGGTCTGAGATATTGTAAGGAGGATGGATCGCCGTTTACATAAAATCCAAAACTTAGTAATTCTGCTTGAGATCCGTTTATTATTAAATTTCTTACATTGGTATCTAAGATCATTAAGTTTGGAGTTTGTATTTGAATGGGATTGGTTTGTCCAGAGTTGAATATATGTATTCCTGCTGATGTAAAATTGTTTTGAGTAGTACCCCTTACTTCTATTAAACCATTATTTATTACACTACCTGAGTTTACATTTAATAAAAATATACCCGCAGTTGAGTCGACAATTACAGTAAATGAATTATCAAATAAGGTGTTAATTGTTATGTTTCCATTATTTATGATATTTGCTATACTGCTATTATGTACAACTATTCCATCATTTGATAAAAAACTAGTGTTTGAATTAGTAATATTTAAGCTACAAAAAATATTTGAATTATTAGTTATGTTTACTGTATTGTTGTTAAGTGGATTATTAGGAACAATTGCAATACCTTGATTTCTTATTTGTGCCATTACGTTACTATTATTGATAATAGCTTGGTTAGTTATTGTTCCTTGATTGTTATAGGTTATATTTAGATTATTATTTGTAAAGAAAAATGAGTGCAGAGAGTAATTAAAAACTCCATTTGTTATTTGCGAATTAGATATATTTATTTGATTTGTTATGGTACCTGTATTTTGAAAATTATCCTGTACTTTTGTATCATAAGAGGATATAGCAAAATTGTATAAGTTAGATAGGTTAGAATTTTGTACATTTATAAAATTTTGTAATTGATTGTTATTTGTAATAGAAGAATTTTCAACATTGACAGAGTATAAAGCATAATTATAAAAATTTCCTCTAAGTTGATTGGTTATATCTATTGTATTTGTTATATTACCATTGTTAGTAATTAGGGAATTTTGGCTATAGTTACTATAGTTATAACCAGTCCAATTTGCTACATTTAAAAAATTTAGAAAATTGGGATCATTAACGTTATTTGCTTGTGAATAATTAAAAATGTTTGAATTGTTTATGAATATGGAAGAAGAATTTGGTCCTGTGCCTCCATATACATACGTAGCAAAGTTATGATTTGATCCCCAAGCATTACTAAACGTACCACTATAAGTATTATTTATGTTTGAATTTATAACTAATGTATTACTATTTATGATTGGTAGGTTGATTACTGTGAATCCAAAAGGGCTACCATCTATTGAAGCAGCAGTGTGTACCTGATCTGAAGCATTTATTATTTGTATAAATATTAAACAAAGTATTGCTGATAGAAGTATAACTTTCATATTGAATCCCCCTTTTTAAAATAAAATTACCTTTTAAAAATAAAAGTTACCTTCTAAAAATAAAATTTTTGAGGTATTTGAGGATGGTAATTGTACTGAGGAGAGATTTTGGAATCCCCATTGATCGTGGGTTTCATTGTATATACTATTAATATAGCATTTTTCATGGATATTTTTTAGGAAGAATTGTTTTTTAAGATCTGGATGTTGATTAAATTCCATAGTGGATATGGTTTTTTGTATTTTGTTTGTCCCTAAATTTCCAGTAACTATAAATGTATTTGAAGATATGGGTTTAATTAATAGATTAATTGGTAAGTTTGCAAATATACCTTTTATCTGAGCGTATCCTTGTTGTTTTATTTTTTCACCTATTTTGGACATTATGTAAGCGTCATTGAAAGTAAGGAGTGCTTGTTCTAATGAGTTATCAATAAAAGAGAAATCTATTTTAAATTCATTATTTATAGATTGGGTAGAATTTTTATTTATTGAATTGGTTATTGAATTTTCAGCAGTTTTAATTTTTAGCATATTATTTTCCCCCTTCTGTAGCATTTAGTTTTTTATTTTCTTTTTTTAGATATATAAAGATTAATGAATGTTAAAATTTTGTTAATTTTTTATTACTATAATTGTGTTTAGTGCTTAAATACTGTTTTATGTTAATTAAAGGTAATGGTATATTAAATAAAGAAATAATAAATCAAGTAGTTATGAAGGGAAATCCTTTTGATAAATATAAGCAGGGGTATAATTTACAGTCACAAAATCCATTATCTTCATCGTTTTCTATAACCAAACCCCAATTTACTTCTCTTGAAAATAAGTTTATCAATAATTTTTTTAGGGATTTTTTTGAACAATTATCTATTAATTTATCCGAAATAATTCAGAAAAAAATGGTAATGGAATTATCGACAATAGAGGTTTTACAATTTTCTGAGTTTGTGGATTTTATTCCTAATCCGAGTTTAGTTATTAGGTTTGATATTCAAGATAGTTTAACTGTTTTTCCGAAAACAGTACTAATATTGGATCCTTATGTAGTTTTTATATTTTTAAATTTATTACTAGGTGGTAGAGGAGAGGTAGTTTCAAAAATAAAAGAATTTACTAAATTAGAACTACATCTTTTTAGCGTATTTTTTGTAGAAGAAATGATAAAGATTTATAATAAAATGTTGAATACTTTATCAAGTCAAGAAAATAGAAAATTGGGATTTTTAAAATTAGATAAGATTTCATCTGAAGCTGCTTTGGCTTTGGTTATTCCCTACACTGCAAGTATAGCAAAAATAGCTTTTAATATAAGAATTGAAATGCTTGAATCGGGCGCTAATTTTATCTTACCTTTTAACTATATTCGTGAAATTGTCCCTCAACAAAAAAGCATTATCTCTACTTCAATTAATCCTGATCTCTTAAGTAAAATTTTAAAAGATCAAACCAAGATATTAAGTGAGAAAAATTTGAGCTTGAGTAAAGTTGAGCTAGTGGTTGAATTGGGAAAGACTGAAGTCCTTTTTGGTGATCTACTTAATCTGGAAGTAGGAGATTTTATTGCTCTTGATAACAAAATTAATGAAGAAGTAAAAGTAAAAGTAGAAGGTAAAGTAAAGTTTTTAGGTACTTTAGGAATAGTGGGAAATAAAATAGGAGTTAAAATAACCAAAGTTTTAACAGAAGAAGAAAGTGAAGAATACTAAGGAGGTATAATTATGAATGATAAAGAAAATATAGTAAAACCTTTTAATTT
>CALFWH010000148.1 GCA_937927985.1 uncultured bacterium
AATAAATATCCTAATGAGTATGAAATAGTACACTTATACATCGTTAATAAAACTAATCAATCTAAAACAAACCTAAGTGAATTATACAATCTAGTAATAAATAATATACAGTGGTATAAAGAAAACTTAAAAAACCTAAAAACTAATGAAATGGAAATAATTTTCAATATACTACTTGAAAACCAAGATTTTGAAAACTTTAAAGAACTAATAACATAAAAAAATTTATAAAAAAATTATGAAAAAAATAAGCAGAATATCTAGAATATTTAACGTTATAGTTCTTTTTTTTGTAACCTTAGTTTTTTTATACATACATCAAAGTGGGAATAATAACAACGAAGATAATCAAAAAATAAATAATTTTTCAATTTTAGAAGACAAGGAAAAAGTAATAGCTATTAAAGTAATAGATGGAGATACAATAAAATGTAGAAATTTAAAAAGTTCAGAAGAATTCAAAGTAAGGTTAATAAGTATAGATACTCCCGAAAGCTCATATAATGAAAAACTAAAAAGAGAATTAAAAAATCATAATAAAACTAATCTTAAAGCTTCTTCAATTATAAAAATGGGTTTAGAAAGTAAAAATTTTACAGAAAAATTAGTAAATCAATCAAAATATCTATACCTTGAATATGATATACAGTTATATGATAAATATAATCGAAGATTAGCTTATGTATATTTAGATAACGGACAAATGTTAAACTACATATTAGTAAGAGAAGGTTATGCTAAAGTATATACCATTCCTCCAAATATTAAGTATCAAGAAAAACTATTGCAAGCCCAAAAACTAGCCCAGAAAGAAAAAAAAGGTTTGTGGAAAGATATATAGAAAGGAAGTGATTAAAAAATGAAATACACTTTAAATTTTAAAAACTATGATGGTAAAGAAAAGACAATAGAATTTGAGATAAATACTTTGGCTAAACAAGCTGCAAGTTCAGTAGTAGCTAAAAGTGGTACATGCTGGGTTTTAACAGCAGTCACTTTCTCAGAAAACCCAAAGCAAGACATAGATTTTACTCCACTTACTGTAGATTATTTAGAAAGAATGTATGCAATAGGAAAAATACCTGGAGGATTCATAAAAAAAGAAGGAAAACCCACTGATTATGAAATCCTAAAATCTAGAATAATAGATAGAACAATTCGTCCACTAATAAACAATTTTTATCACGAAATTAACGTATTCGTACAAGTTTTCTCTGCAGATCCCCAAGAAAATCCAGAAATATTAGGATTAATAGCAACTTCAATAGCTTTAAATATTAGTCCCATACCTATCCTATGCCCAGTAAGCGCAATAACATATAAAGATCCCAATTTTGAATTAATACTTTCCTCTACTAAAAACAAAATTACAATGATAGAATTTAAAGGAAACCAAATACCAGAATCAGAAGTTATAAATGCAATCCAAAAATCATTCCTAATTAACCAAAAAATAATAGAATTCCAAGAAAAAATAATAGAAGATCTAAAACCATCAAAAATTTCTCTAACCCAAACCGACATACCCATACTACTAGAAAACCTCTACAAACAACACTTTACAGAAATAACCAAAAAGATCCTCAATGAATCTGATAAAAAATTGAGAAATGAACTACTTAAACAAATATCTCTAGAAAACTTAAAACAGAAAATAATTCAACATGAACAGGAAAACGAAATTACCAAAAATGAAATAATAAATCAATTATCAGAATATACAGAATTTCAGTTTTCATTAGTTAAGAAGAAATATTTAAAAGAATTATTAAAAGATCAAGTTTTTAACGAGAGAATAAGAATAGATGGTAGAAAGTTAGATGAAATAAGGCCAATAAGTATGGAAATAGGATTACTACCCTACCCACATGGCAGTGCTCTCTTTACAAGAGGACAAACTCAAATATTATCAAGTGTAACCTTAGGTACTAAGACAGATCAGCAGATGATAGAAGGATTAACATTAGATGATGAATTTAAAAGATTTATGCACCATTATTATTTTCATCCTTATTCAGTAGGAGAAGCTAAAAGAAGTGGTCCACCAACAAGAAGAGAAATAGGCCATGGATATTTAGCTGAAAAAGCTTTAGAACCTTTGATCCCTAACGAAGATATATTTCCATATACCATAAGAGTAGTATCAGAAGTTTTAGAATCAAATGGATCAACTTCAATGGCATCAGTATGTGCAAGTAGTCTAGCTCTAATGGATGCAGGTGTACCAATACAAGAACATATAGCAGGTATATCTATAGGATTACTTACAAAAGAAGATGATTATATCTTACTTACAGATATACAAGGATTTGAAGATTTCTTTGGAGAAATGGATTTCAAAGTAGCAGGCACCAAAAACGGAATAACAGCAATACAAATGGACACTAAACTAGAAGGCTTAACCCTTCAAATAGTAAGTGATACCCTACAAAAAGCTAAAGAAGCACGAGAAAAAATTTTAGAACTAATGTACCAAAAAATAGAAAAACCCAAAAATTTATCAAGTCGAGCCCCCAGAGTATTAGTCCTACAAATAGAACCATCAAAAATACCAGATATCATCGGACCACAAGGTAAAATAATCAAAAAAATAATAGAACAAACAAATGTAAAAATAGATATACAAGAAGATGGAAAAGTTTTAATATTCTCAAATGATGAACAATCAGGAATTAAAGCCAAAGAAATAATAGAAAGTATAACTAGTTTTCAAGAAGGTAAAGCATATTTAGGTAAAATAGTAAGAGTTGAACCATATGGAGCTTTTGTAAAAATAGCAGAAGGAAAAATAGGATTACTACACATATCGGAAGCAGACTTAGGTTTCGTACAAGACGCTAAAAAAGTATTTAAAGTAGACGACGAAATAGTAGTCAAAATATTAAAAATAGATGAAAACGGTAGATTTACTTTAACAAGAAAAGGATTAAAAGATAATTCATAAATCACTAATATAATTTTCTATTTGAGTTTTTAAATTTTGCCAATTTGCTTCTAAATCTTCTTCTTTATGGAATTCTATATTATAGTCTTTACAAAAACCTTCTATTTTAGGATCTACTGAAATAGCTATAGTTTTTACATTATTTTGCAAAGCCAAAATTATTCCATGTAATCTATTAGAAACTACCAATTTTGAAGATTGGATAAATTCTAGAGTTCTAAAGATTTCACCTTTACCAGGATACTCTATCTCAAAAAAATCCACTAGATCCGCAAACAAATCTAAATCTTCTTCTTGAAAAACAATAACCTTTATTTTGAATGATTCTCTTAAAATCTTTATAATCTCAAAAATTTTATTAATATTTTTTGACTCTCTCAATATAAAGAGACAATCTATTTTTTTAGTACTAGATATCAATTTAGAGAATAATTCTGAAGAAAAATAGCTAAGAGTAAAATCCTCTTTTTTTTGATATTTTTCAGAGAAACTAGGATAATTAGAAAGTAAGAATTCTAAAGACAAACTATCCCTTACAGAAATATATTCTGCCCACTGGATAACTTTCGAAAACAAAAACTTTGAAATTTTTCTGCTTATAGGTCCTATACTGTTCCTTTCAATAATTATTTTTTTATTTTTTATTTTAGCAAGTAAAGCAATGAAAAAGTAATACAGAAAACTTCTAAAGGAGGTTTTATCTTGGAATAATCCTCCACCACCAAAAATAACTGCATCAGAATAGTATATAGCTTCACTAATTTCCTTAACTTTCCAGCGATTATAAAAATTTACGCTACCATCTAATTCGAAAAATTCAAGCATTTTATAAATATAATCTTGTTCGTTTACTAAAACTCTAACATAGAGATCATAAGCTTTTATATATTCATTTATAGCAGACAACAAAATAGCATCATCACCTATATTACCAAAACCATAATAACCAACCAAACAAATTTCTTTTATATTCTTATTATCAAGAAAAATATTCATACGTAAGATATAATTAGAGTTATCTTAGTATACTGATTCTTAATACTTTCAATTTTTATTTCCCAGTCCATGTACTTTACGATTTTGTATACTATATACATTCCCAAACCTATTCCCGATTTATCGGAGAAAGTCTGGAATAAATTTCCTAATTTAGATATTTCATCCTGCGTCATTCCTATACCATTATCTTGAATAACAATAAAAATCTTGTTTATAGAGGATTCAAAAAAAGCTTCTACTTTAATCCACTGCTTATCTTTATTCTCATCTCTAAATCTAACCGAATTATCTAAAATATTCAATAAACAAAGCTCTAACTTAGAAGGATCAGTATTAACTAAAGGAATATTAGGTTGAACATAATAATTTAATTCTAAATTTTTTAATTCAGAAAGTATCTGTGACTTATATTTTTCAATAATTCTATTTAAAATTTCAACAACATTTGTTTTTTGAATATTGACATTTTCAATATTATTAGATAAATTGAAACTCAATAAAATTTTTATTCCCTTGCTAACTTCGTCATCTATTATTTTTATCATATTGTATATTATTTTTAAGTCCTGATATTTACTACTCAAGATAGTTTCACTAAATCCTTTAACAGTAGAAAAAACTCTATTAGCAACCTGAAGTAAAAAGGTATATTTTTTGTTTACTTCTTGTAAATTATCTAAAGAGTTTTTATGATCCAAAAGATTATTTATGTTTAAATCAAAGAAAACAATAAAAAGTTCATTATTTTTGGATATTTCTAATTTTTTTTTGCCCAAAGTAAATAATCTAAAAATATAAACATTAGATAAGAAAATGTTAGAATTCAGAACCTCACTTATAGATATGTTAAAGGAGGAGAAATGAGTTAGTTTAAGGCCAATATTTTCCAAAACAAATACTAAATCTAAAATCTTTTGATTAGAGAATAGATTTTTAAGGTTATCAATAGGATTTTTAATAAGATTTATAAAATTTTCGGGGTTATTTATAAAGTTTTCTATTCGTTGAAGCAAATCTCTATTTTTGGATATATCAGTTTTTTCGATTAGATTTATAAAAGCTGAGTTATTTAATATTATCTGCTTTTTTCTGTTTATTAGTAATGTTGGTAAATCAATTAATTCAATTATTTTTTGTATTATGGATATGTTTTTCACATTTTTTGCTCTTTTTAATTTTTGGTTTTATTCTTCTATTACGAATTTATATCCTACTCCATGGACAGTGCGTATATAGAATGGATTATCTGGGTTATCTTCTATTTTTTGTCTTAGTCTTCTTACATGGACATCCACAGTTCTGGTATCACCTAAATAATCGTAACCCCATATTTGTTCAAGTAGATATTGTCGAGAAAAAACTCTACCTGGATTTGATAAAAACAATTTCAATAGATCAAATTCTTTAGGTTTAAGTTCTAGCAATTTATCTCCTTTATATATTTCTCTGGTTACTATATTTATCTTGAAGGAGCCGGTAGACATTTCGTTAGCTTCACTTGGGGACATTCTTGATCTTTTAAGTACTGCTTTTATTCTTGCTAATAACTCTCTAGGGCTAAAAGGTTTAGTAAGGTAATCATCAGCTCCTAATTCAAAACCCAATATCTTATCTACTTCTTCTCCCTTTGCAGTAAGCATTATAATAGGTACTTTACTTTCTTTCCTTATTAATTTACATATTTCAAATCCTCCCATATCAGGCAACATAAGATCTAATATTATTAAATCTGGTTTTTCTTTTTTAAACAATTCTAAAGCGTCTTTACCTTTGTAAGCCTCTATCACTCTATAACTTTCCTTTTTTAGATGAAATTTTATTAATTCAACTATATTTTTTTCATCATCAACTATAAGTATCTTTGCCTCAATCATTACGCACCCCCTGTCAATAACTAGATAACTTTTTTTTGTAAAAATCAACTATATTTTTGACATTATGTTTATCCTTAATTCTATTATCTAGTACTTTGTAATATTTTTCGAGCTCGCTAAAGTATTCCTTTGCTTTTTCATAATTATTTAAGTTTAACTGTATATCAATGGATTTTGCAAAATATTTTGCTATGGTAAGTATTATGCTATCTGAAAAATTAAGTTTATCATATTTTTGAGTAGCTATTTTGTAATCAACTCCATACATTTTTTGTAAAGTAGAAGCAAAGTTTAAATAGTTAGAAGACTTTATAGCTAATATATTCTGTTTCTTTCTATTATCTCTTGTTTGTTCTAAGGCTTTTTGACTAATTAAATCACTTTCCATTGACAAATTTAAAACATTTTCAGAAACTCTGAAAAAATTGTCCTTATCTTTAAGTTTATCTATATACATGTGATAAGCTAAAGTATAGTAAGTTATGGATTCAACATAATTAACTAGAGAATTGATATAATTTTGAGAAAGAGAATCTTCTTTTGCTCTTTTATAAGCTACTTCAGCTTTAGATTCATAATAGCTTACAGTTTGCAAAACATTAGAAAATGCAAGTATTATTGTAAATAATATAAATCCTAAAGTATTTTTAAAAATTAAAGTACTTTTAAAAGTTAAAATGTTTTTCATAAAAAACACTTTACT
>CALFWH010000149.1 GCA_937927985.1 uncultured bacterium
AAAGCGTTTTTAACGCTTTCTTCTCTGTCCTTTAGTGATGGATATTTTTTTCTTATTTGATTAGTATTTAGGTTTATTATTTTGTTGTAGAAATTTTCTAATTGGCTAAGAGTTAGATCGTAAAAAATATTTTTATTATCTAAATTTTTTAGATTTTTTTTTAAAATTTTTTTTAGATTTTTTTTAATTGACAAAAGGGTGGCTATAAAACTTCCTCCAATGAGTATAATATTCAGTTTATCTAGTTTATAAATTGATTTATTTTGGACGTAGAAATGGATAAAATCTTTAACGAAACCAAAAGAAAGAGTTTTTTGTAAACATCCAAATTGGTAAAAGAATTTTTTGGTAAGGTTTTGGGTTTTTATTGTTATTTCAGTACTTGCTCCCCCCATATCCATAGAAATATACTCTTTAAAGAATAATTCTATTGCTTTTGTTGATAAGATTGCTTCTTCTTCTTGAGAGATTATTTTAAAGTTAGTATTTATTTTTTTCAAAAATTCTTCATTAATTTTTATTATTTCTTCCTTCAGGGATATGGGTTGTCTATAAAATTCTGTACCTACTGCTAAGGATATAATGTTAGAAAATTTATATTTTTTGTGATAAAGATCAATTTTTTTTGGGATAATTTTTATAAATTTATCTAATTTTTGATAATAGATTTTGGTATTTAAATTTTGTTTTATTTTGTGAACTAGCCAATTTTTGTCTAGAATTTTAATTTTTCCGTTTTGATATAGGGATATGCAGTATTTGTTTGAATTACTTCCAAAATCAAGAGCTAAGATTAAGTATTTTTCTTGCATAGTGTTTTTATTCTCTAAAAATTGTATTTGATCTTTCTAATTTTGTCTTTTTGAATTTTTAAAAATTCTAATATTTTTTCATTGCTTTTTTAGAAGGGTATTTTTTTTGTTTGTAAAATAGTTTTTTAAAAATTACATAAATAGGGGGTTTTAGCATGAGTAAAATAAACAGAGTTTTTATAATAACAATTTTATTATCACTTATTCTTTTAAATTTATCGAATGCTCAGAATTACTATACTTATAATACAATTAGTGTAGATGAAAGCAAATATTCTTATAGGCTAGGTATATGGAATACCAAATTAACAGGTGATACTTTTGCCCCAACTACCAATTTTACAGTTGACTTACAAAATGATTTAGGATTTGGAAATTATAAAGGATTTATTACTTTCGATTTTGATTACAAATTATCTAATATTAATACAATTGGTTTTTCGTTTTTTTCAGGTACTCACAAAGCTGTAAGAACTGTAACAAGGAATATAACTATTCCTGCTGATCCTAATGATTTTAACATTACGGCAAATACTACAGTTTTTAGCAGTATTAAGTATTCAGCTTTTGATTTAAGTTATAAAAGACATTTTACTGATACTGGTAATTATAGTTTTTATTGGTTAGGAGGTGTTAGATTTAATAATTTAGATCTTGATTTTACTACTGATGCTGGAGCTGCAGCTTATTTTGAAGTTAATGCACCTACCCTGTTTTTAGGTTTTGGCGGTAGTTTTAAATTATCCGAAAGTTTAGCAGGTTACTATAAACTACAAGGATTAACCATATCATCTGGAGGTAGTAAACTGAATTATATGGAATATTCAATAGGTTTGGATTATATGTTTAATGATAAATGGGGATTAAATATAGGTTACAGATATATGTCTAATAAAGCGGAAGACGATTTCTCTAGATCTGTTAAATTAAAATATCAAGGTCTCAATTTTGGAATAAGTGGAAAATTCTAAATATTAAAAAACTAAGGAGGATTATAAAAATGAGAAAATTAATATACTCTATAATAGTGGTAGCAGTTATTTTGTTATTATACTTAAAAGAGACAAAAGCTTATGAAGGAATGATATATACTGAATCAGAAAAATCATTTCACCAAGGATTTGAGGTAAAGCTAAAAGGGTGGGCTTCCAAGTTAAGCGGAAACACTTCGTTTGATCCTAACGCTCAATACGGTACTATAAATGGAATTCCATTTAATAATCCCACTTCTTTTGATTTAGTTGATGTATACGGATTTGGGGGTACAAAAACTTCTTTAAATTTGGAAGTAAAGAAAGATATAAATGAAAGATCTTTTGGTTATTTATCTTATTTTACCGATAGTAGGAAATCAGATGTTACTTTAACATCTCCTGTAGCTTTTGTATGGAATCAAAATACTGTAACACCGGGTATAACCTTTTTACAAGCAGGAGATAATTTATCTACTTCTGTTAAAATAAATACTTTCGATATAGCTTATGGTTACTATATAGGTCAAAAATATCAAAAAGGTTATGTAGCTGCATTAATTGGAATAAGATTTAACAATATTGCTATTGATTGGACTTATAGTGGAAGTATTAATGGAAGTGATTTATATAGAAAAAGAGGAGCTTCTGGATATATTGGAGTAGAAGGAAAATATAATTTTAGCGATAATTTATCTGGTTATCTAAGAGTTAATGGTGGTATAATGGATGGAAGATCAGGTAATAGAATAGGGCAATTTGAATACGAATTGGGAACTAATCTGAAATTAACTACTACCTTGAGCATCGAATTAGGTTATAAATATGCAGATATAGTAGCTAGAGAATCCATAGGTAGTAAATATAATGTTAAATTACAAGGTATAAACGGCGGATTGGTATTTAGATTTTAATATCGTATGCATGAATTTTCGTTAGCAAAAGCCGTAAAAAATACAATACTTGGAACATACAAGGATAATAAAGATATAACTGTATTGATAGGTGAAATTCAGCAAATAGATGTAGAATTATTTAAAGATGCTTTGTTAAAAGAACTAGGTAGCTTAGATATAAGTTTGAAATTTGAATTACTACCAGCTAAACTAAAATGTAATATC
>CALFWH010000150.1 GCA_937927985.1 uncultured bacterium
TTATTATTAGAAAATTTTATTTACTATTAGATTCGATGAAAGTAAAAAAATTGTAAAATTCATGAAATTTGAAAGAAAGAAAGAAAAAATAAAGAATATTAAAATTATATAAAAGCTAGAATTATACAAAAACAAAGCAAGGTGGGAACTATGTACATATTTGACGGAAAAATTTTAAAACTAAAGATAGAAGAGAACTACGAAATAGTAGAACACCCAGGAGCAAGTGCTTGTCTAATAATTCACAAAGATCAGATTTTATTAGTAAAACAATATAGAAAAGCTTTAAGAGAATATACTTGGGAAATACCAGCTGGAAAAATAGATAAATCCGATAAAGACCCACTTATAACTGTGTTAAGAGAAGTAGAAGAAGAAACAGGAATAAAAATCAATAAAGACCAGTTAATATACTTAGGCAAAGTTTATACCACTCCAGGATTCTCTAATGAAGTAATACACATATTTTTCTTTCTTTTACAAGAAAATTACGATAAATTAAACCCTCTTAATCCCCAAGAGATTAACACTATTAAATTCTTCTCTAAAGAAGAATTATTCAAAATGATCTCAGAAAATGAAATTAAAGACTCTAAAACCTTATCTTCCATCACCATGGCTATATCAAGAAACTTATTGTAAATAAAAAATAAAAAAATAAGAAAGGAGAATAGCCTATGGAAAGAACACTAATAATCCTAAAACCAGATACAATCCAAAGAAAGCTAATAGGAAGAATAATCCAACGTTTCGAAGATAAAGGTTTAAAAATAGTAGGAATGAAAATGATTTGGATTAATAAAGAATTAGCCTATAAACACTATGAAGCACATATAAATAAACCATTCTTTAATTCGCTATTAGAGTTTATAACCTCCCTACCAGTAGTAGTTATGGTTCTAGAAGGACCTTCTGTGGTAGAACAAGTAAGGAAAATGGTAGGAAATACAGATTGTAAAAAAGCAGACGTAGGAACAATAAGATTTGATTTTGGGTTATCAATACAAAATAATCTTATACACGCTAGTGAATCAATACAAGACGCAGAAAGAGAAATAAAAATTTTCTTCAAAGAAGAAGAAATATTTTCCTATGATCCCAATAGATATCTGCCTTCCGAATAAAAGTGTTAATCTACAAACAAGGAATAGCTAAATATCTACCAGAAGATTTCATAGTTACAGAAAAAATAATTTTTAATAATATTTCCAAAGGTAATAGCTACAGCCTTTTTATTCTCAAAAAAAATAATGTCTCTCTCTTTAATTGCTTAATGAGATTATCCAAAATAATTAAAATACCAATAAATAAATTTTACTTTTTTGGAGAAAAAGATAAATATGCCTTAACAAAACAGCTAGTTTATACTCCAAAATTAAACTTTATTCAATCCGAAATTATTACTAATGATTTTACTTTTATTTACCTTTTTGACATTGATAATATTGATTCTAACCAAATGATCGGAAATAAATTTAAAGTAACTATAAGAAAAATAGAAAATCCTAAATTAATCGAAGAAAAAATAAAGAAAATAATTAACAAAGAAATTTTAATTCCTAACTATTATGATATTCAAAGATTTGGCAAGAGATATATAAATCACATAATAGGTTATTATCTATTAAATTCTAAGTATTTTGAAGCAACATTTCTTTTACTATGTGCTTATAGTAAAAACGAAAACAGAAAGGTAAAAAAAGCAAGATCTCAGCTAAAGGAACTTTTTAATGAGCAAGTATTTAACATTGATAAAGCTACACAAATTAAATTACCTCAATATATGGATATAGAAAAAATATTTCTAAAAATTTTATCAGAAAAAAGAAGTTATAAAAAAACATGGAAAGAATTTCCTTACAAATTTACTTCACTTTTTAAAGAAGCTTATAAATCTTACATTTTCAACGAGAAAATTATACAATTCATAAAATCATTAGGTGTGACTTACTATAAAAGAGAATACAATTTAACAATCCCGCCAGAATTTGATTTTTTAATTTCTAAATTTCCCAAAAAAATAGAATATATTTACCCTACTGTTAGAATAGAAAAAGAAATTGTTAATTACAAAATATTTGAGAATCAACCTAGTAGAGAACTATTTATAGTGCCTCAAATATATTCTTATCAGTTTGAAAAAGATGAAATATTTAATGATTACCATAAATTGATAATAAGTTTTTCATTAAGCAAGGGAGAGTTTGCTACTAACTCCCTTAATTTTTTACTAGAAGATATTTGAAGGTTAAAAAATTGATTTTATAGAATTTACTTTTAGAAAAAATTCTGTTTTACACATAGGAGGTAAAAATGTTTGGAAATATAATAACAGCAAGTATCACTCCTTTTGATGAAGATCTTAAAATAAACTTTAAAGAATTTGAAAAATTGATCATACATTTACAGAAGCATAGTGATAGTATACTTGTTTTTGGCACTACTGGAGAATCACCTACTCTGTCTCTAGAGGAGAAAATACAAATTGCTAAATTTGTAAAATCTACAACAAAAATACCAGTCATAGCTAATATATCTTCAAACAATACCCAAAGATCACTATTGGAAATGGAAGAATTGGAAAAAACTAATATAGATGGTTTTTTAATAACAACTCCATATTATAACAAACCTCCTCAAGATTCACTTATAGAATATTTTAGCTCATTAGCTTCTCAAACCGTTAAACCAATAATCATATATAATATCCCTTCAAGGACAGGGGTTGATCTCGACCCCAAAACAATCTATGAACTATCAAAAATAAAAAATATTATTGCTTTAAAGCAATCACACAGTGATATAACTAAGGTTTCAGAGATTTTAAGTCTTAATCCCAATTTTACAGTTTACTCAGGGGATGATATACTAACATTACCTTTACTTTCTATAGGTGCAAAAGGAGTGGTATCAGTAGCATCACATATAGTAGGAAATTTAATAAAAGAAATGATAAATTCTTTCTATACAAATCCCCAAAAAAGTAAAGAAATATACTATGAACTATATGAATTGTTTAAGGTTTTGTTTATAACTACTAATCCTATACCTGTAAAATATTCTTTAAGTTTATTAGGATTCAATGTTAATAATTTACGTAAACCACTTAGAAAAGCCAATCCTAGTGAAGAAGAAAAAATTAGACAAGTTTTAAATAGTTTGAAAAGTGTATTAGTATAGTATGGCTTTTGTTACTAATATAGGTAGATATCAAATAAAAGAAGAAGTAGATAGTACACCTTTAGGACAGATATACCTAGCTTATGATCCCATATTAGAAAGAGAACTCTATTTAAGAATTTTAAGTCCTTTCATACTTGAAGATGATCAAAATAGAGATTCCCTTTTTAAAGAATTACAAATCTCTACAAAAATAAAACACCCAAATATTTCACAAATATATGAAATTCAAGAACAAGAAGGTATATATTTTGTATCCTTGGAAAAATCTGAAGGATTAAAAATAGAGGAAATTTTTAAACCCCTAAAAAACCCTAAAGAAGAAGAAATTAAAAAATATACAGATCTATTCATTAAAATAGCAGAAATTATTCAGTATATCCATGAATATAACATAATACATAAGGATTTAAAACCCAAAAATATCATTTTCATAGGAGAAAATATAGAGAATATAAAAATTTCTAATATTGCATTTGGTTATTTGGATAATAATTTTTTATTTAAAAGCAACCAGTTTTCTGAAAGATTAATTTTTTGGGCTCCTGAACAGATATCAAATCCAGAAAATATTACTAAAAAGGTAGATATTTTCTCATGGGCCCTATTATTCTACTATTTTTTAACTGGAATACATCCATTTGTAAAAGAAAATATAACTTCTACTCTTGAAGCTATTACAAAAGAAAATCAAAAAAGTTTAATAAAAATAATATCTTCAATAAATCCATCTCTTTCATCTTTAATAGATAAATGTTTATCTAAAGATCCAGATAGTAGACCTGATAGTTTTAGAGAGATAATAGGGGAACTCTATTCCATCAAAAAGGAATATAAAAAATATGTATTATCCCCTGCTAAAGCAGCAGTGCATAATACTTTAGGAACAAATTATTTTAAGCAAGGCAATCTAGAATTATCTATTTTAGAGTGGCAAAAAGCTATAGAATTTGATCCTTTTAATCCTTTAATAAGGAATAATTTAGGTACAGCTTTAGATGGTATACATCAATTGAAAGAAGCTTTAGCGGAATATCAAAAAGCAGTAGAGCTTAGTCCTGCTAATTTTGTAGCACACTATAACTTAGCCTCTGCCTTATACAGATTAGGAGAAATAGAAAAATCAATTAGTCACTATCGTAAGGTAGTATTACTTAATCCCAAATTTTCAGCTGGATACCATAACTTAGCTAATGCCCTATACAAAAGGGGATTTACCGAAGAAGCAATAGAAAACTGGCAAAAAGCACTGGTAATTAACCCTAACTTAGTTGAAGCAATGTATAACTTAGCTAACGCTTATTTTTCTCAAGATAGAATTGAAGAAGCACTAAATTATTGGCAAAAAACAATAGAAACAGATCCTAATTTCGTAATGGCTTACTATAGCTTAGGTTTGTAT
>CALFWH010000151.1 GCA_937927985.1 uncultured bacterium
AACATACTTTAAGTTATCTTCGGAACTTTAGTTCTCTTTAGAACTTTAGTTCCCTTCAGAACTTTAGTTCCCTTCAGAACTTTAGTTTTCATTAGAAAATTCTGAATTTATAACTAACGAATTTAAAATTTCTAATTATTAAAGGTTTGGAAAAAGGTATTCCATGATTATCTACGTTTATAATTTTACCATCTAAGAATTCAGAAGGCCCATCGTTTAAACTTATTCGTGTGTGACCTACTATATACTTTTCTATTTTATGCTTGTTTAGTATATTTATAATTTCTTCATTTTTTAAAGGTTCAGTTTTCCTTGCATTAAAGGCATCTATACCCCATATTTTTCTGCTCCATAAAATTAACAAAATATCATTTTCATTAAGCTTATCCTCTAACATCCTATCTATACAAGTTAAATCATCGGGAAAAGAGTGAGAAATAAATATCTTCTTTTCTTCATCATCTTGAAAATAAATAAAAACAAGTAAATTTTTAAACAACTCTTCTTCTTCAATAGCTTTTTTTAAATTCCAAATGTTTTCAAAAGCTTTAATAGTATTTATTCCACCTTGTGAATACCAATTATAAAATGAAAAAAAATCTTCTAATAAGTTTTTTTCGGATAATTCTTTTACAACAGAATAAGCGTTTTGTGATATTCTCTCTAAAAGTATATCAAACTCTTGCTCTTCCATTTTGTTTAAAATTTCTAATCCTTTAAACATCATCTGTTCATGATTTCCTAATAAAGTAAATATATTTCCTCTGTTTTTTATTAGCCAAGAAATTAATTTTATTATTCCTTTGGTACCTTTTACAAGTTGTGAATATTTATATTCAAAAGGATTCTCTATTGGCTCTCCTCTCCAATCTATATAATCCCCTACAAATACTAAATGTTCTTCTTTATCGATTATTTCTATATTCTTTAACTCTTCTTCAATAAAAAGTCCATCTGAGAAATTATTATTTGGGAATTTTATAATTTGGTTTTCCTGAAGTATCCTTTTAAGTTTATAGTAATCTCCATGTAAATCCCCTATTATTATCATATTTATACCTCTAGTTTAAATTTTTTTATTTGTTTTTTAAATTTTTTATTTAGTTAGGTTTTCTATTAGGAATGATATGCTTAATAAATCTGATTCAGTAAAATAATTTGAAATTATTTGTATTCCAACGGGGAAATAATCATTATAATAAGGTATATTAATTGATGGCAATCCTGCTAGATTTATAGATACGGTGTATATGTCACTTAAATACATTTTAATTGGATCATTAATTTTTTCACCTATTTTCCAAGGTAAAGTTGGAGAAGTAGGAATAATAATAAAATCTACTTCTTTAAAAATATTTTCAAAATCTTTTTTTATGAGATTTCTTACTTGTAAAGCTTTTTTATAATAAGCATCATAGTAACCACTTGACAAACAGAAAGTACCAGTTAATATTCTTCTTTTTACCTCTAATCCGAATCCTTCTCCTCTGGTTTTCTTAATCATTGTTCTTAAGTCCTGTGCTTCTACTCTTAATCCATACCTTACTCCATCATATCTTGCTAAATTTGAACTTGCTTCACTAGTAGCTATTATATAATAAGTAGGAATTGAATATTCTAAATATGGAAAATCTATTTCTTTTATAATGGATCCATTTTTTTCTAGTAGTAACAATAATTCTGTTATTGAATTTTTTATTATATCTTCCACAGCAGAATCGTTTACTATCTTTGAAGGGAATCCTATTTTTATATTTGTTAAGTCCTTAATACTCAATTTAATGTTAAAAGATTCATCTATAAAATCTGGGATAAAATCTTTTGAACTTGTACTGTCATAAGGATCATATCCAGATATTACTTGCATTATTAAAGCTAAATCTTCAGAGTATTTAGAAAAAGCTCCTATCTGATCTAAAGAAGAAGCAAAAGCTACTAAACCATAACGAGATACTACTCCATAAGTTGGTTTAATTCCATATATTCCACAGAAAGCAGCTGGTAACCTTATAGATCCCCCCGTATCAGAACCTAATGAAAGCGTTACCATATCAGAAGCTACAGCAACTGCACTACCCCCACTTGAACCACCAGGTACTAGCTTAGGATTTAGAGGATTTTTAACCGGTCCAAAAAAAGAATTTTCATTACTTGATCCCATTGCAAACTCATCCAAATTCGTCTTACCTACTATTATAGCCCCTGCACTATATAATTTCTCCACCACAGTAGCATTATAAGGAGATATATAGTTTTTCAAAATATTGGAAGCACAAGTAGTAGGGAACCCCTTCACATTTATGTTATCCTTTATTGCTACAGGTAAACCTACCACTGGGGAAAAATTACCTTCTTGAATCATTTTTTGACTTCTCTCTATTTGTTTATTAATAAAATCTTCATCAAATACAGTAATAAAAGCATTATAAAAACTGTTTTGCTTTTGTATATTAGATAAATACCTCTGTACCACTTCTTTAACACTGATTTCTTTTTTTATTACTTTATTTAAAATATCTTTTGCTTTCAATTTCTACACCCCCTAATGTAAAAATTCAATATCTGCCAGTTATTGTGATACATTAAAAAAGTAAACAAATTTATAGATTGCCAAGAATTAGAAAAATTATTAACTAAATCTAAATATAATTGATTGTAAACATTATAAAAATCTTTCTGACTTATCTGCATAAACAAAGACAAAATTTCTTTCTTTATATCCTCTACATTTAAACTATTTCTTAAATTCTTATTCCTTGAATTTAAATCATCAAATTGAAGTAAAACCATAAAAATAGTTTCTAATTTTTGAGGATAAACTGTAGAGTTAATAAGAACATTATTATTGGCTAATTTAAAATTACTATCTTTACCTAATTCATTTATATAAGAAGATAAAACGTCTAAAAAAAATACTTCCTGCAAAGAAGGGTTTTCAGCTCTGTAAAATAAATATAGATCATTATTCAT
>CALFWH010000152.1 GCA_937927985.1 uncultured bacterium
AATAGAAGTTATAGAAGTAAATCCAGCTTACACCTCAATAATAGGAACCTTAAAGTATGCACCGTTGCGTATGATAAGTAAAGATATAGCTGCAGCATATGTTATAGCAAGAAGAGGATTAGGTTTGAAAGAGAAGGTTCCTAAAAACTATATGGAGCTTATAAATAACTTAAGCTTAGAGGAATTATATGAACTGAAGGAATATATAAAAGAGCAAGTAAAAAATAAAAACTTAAGAGAAGCTCATCTAAAAGCTATTACTTCTTTAATACAAAGCTTTGAGAGTGATCCAAGAAGGATATCTTTACCTCTGGTTGGAACAAGTGAAGATATCCGAGGCGAAAGCCTCAATTCTTGGAAAGTTCTCAAAGCAGTGGTGGTAGCTCCACTCTCTCCTAAAGCTTCTCTAAGAGATGTGTCAGTTTTGAAAAAGCTTTTACTAAGAGAAGCTTTTACCCTAAGAGATTTGCTCCTTAGGGTACGTGGGGAGACCCGTAAGGGCACAGCTCCTGTTTCAGGGGACAGGGGCGTAGTCTATGCGTAAGCATGGGCTATATTTTTGGAGCACCCTGTTGGATAGAAAAAAAGATTTTTTAGGTTTGGTTTTATAAATTATAATTAAATATAAGGAGTTATAAAATGAACTACGCAATAAGAAGTGTTATATTGCTTGGAGTTTTAACAGGTTTTTTCCTTTTTATAGGTAACCTCATAGCTGGAAAAGCTGGTATGGCTATAGCTTTTATTTCGGCAAGTATTGTGAACTTTATAGCTTATTGGTTTTCCAACAAAATTGTTCTTCGTATGTACGGTGCAAAAGAAATTCCTTATGAAGAGGATCCAGGGCTTCATAAGATGGTAGAAGAACTTGCTCAAAGGGCAAACATACCAAAGCCTAAGATCTACCTTGTGCCGATGGAACAGCCTAACGCCTTTGCCACTGGCAGAGGTCCTTCTAATGGTGCTGTAGCAATAACTTCTGGAATATTAAAAATCTTAAACGAGGGAGAACTAAGAGGAGTGCTTGCTCATGAAATAGGGCATATAAAAAACAGAGATGTGCTTGTTGCCACTATAGCTGCTACTATAGCTGGTGCTATATCTTTGTTTGTAGAAAAAGTGAAATTGGATTTATTATTTGGAGGTTCAAAAGACAATGAAAACAATAACAATTTCCTATCTTTTATAGCAAGCACAGCCATGATAATAATAACGACCATAATAGCTACTATAATAGCTATTATTATACAAATGGCTATATCCAGAACAAGGGAATATATGGCGGATGAAACTGGTGCAAAAATAAGTGGTGATCCCCTTGCCTTGGCAAGTGCTTTAGAAAAAATACATAAATATGTTTATGAAATTCCAGTTGAAGTAAACAAAGGAACAGCTCATTTATTTATTGAAAATCCACTTTCTGGCGGGGGTAGTTTTGAACTTTTTTCTACACATCCATCCACAGAAAAGAGAATAGAAAAGCTAAAACAACTTGCAAGGGAAATGGGTAAGGTGGGGGTATAACAAAATTTTTAGTTGAATTTGATTAGTATAAGTTTAAAATATAGAATTATGGGTTATAAAGAATTAAGTAAAGAAATTAATAATATAAATATTGATTTTAAAGATCGTTTGGAGGACGATATAGATCATTTAAAAGTTGTATCTATGAGTATAGTTAGTAGGTTTGATAAAAATTATAAAACTAAAAATTTTAATGTTGAATGTTATCAAATAACAAGTAACATAGAAAATTTTTCTTCTAAATCTTTTTATTATGAGTTATTTACAAAATTAAATATTGATAAGGAACATATAACAATATTTTTATCTGAGGGTGCTTTTATAAGCTCTGTTAAAGATATATTTAAAGGTAGAAATTTTTATCAAGATGCATTTAAATTCAATAAAGAAAAAATAAATGTTTTATTTTATGCAGATGTCAGTTTAAAAAAAGATTTAGAAGACAACTATTTGTTTATATTTACATTACAAAATGGAGAATTCAATTTAAATGATATAAAATTGATAAAAATAACAAGTAATTATGAATATGATTTTAGTTATAATTTTCTTAGTAAAGTAGGATTAAATAAAGATTTTTTAATTTTTAGTTTAAATGAAGATACTGAGAAAAGATTAAATAGCATAAGAAATTCGGAATTTATAAATAATATAATAAGAAAATATTATAAAATAAAGGGTGGTTACTATGATAATAATGTTAAACTTTGGAACTTATCTTTATTAACACCAGTTCTTTTAGGTATATATGAAAAGTATAAAGGAGATACAGAAAGATTTTTAAAAGATTTAGAAAATTTAAAACAAGAATTAAAAATTTACGGAGGAATATATGATTTTTATAACATCAAATATAGCTATCAGGAATTAATTCCTGCTTTTATACTATTAAATAATAATTATAATTATTCTTTCACATATAAAAATCACATTGATTTTACATATACTTTTGATGAAAATCTTCTATATAATAAATATAAGAGTGAATTAGTAAAAAATAATAATAAAGAAGATATACTAATTTTAAACAACCTTTTTTATAAAACAGCATTAGGTTCTATTAGTTCTTTAGATATTTATAGAGAATATGATTTTAGTTTTAGTAATTATTTTAATGCTATT
>CALFWH010000153.1 GCA_937927985.1 uncultured bacterium
TTGTTGAAAAGCTTCATTCATTTTGTTTACTACTAAATCTATTTGATCGTAGGATATAGTATAAGGGGGTTCTATTCTTATAACTTTGGGTTGATTTAAGGTATATGCTGTTATAATTTTATTTTGAATGAGATAAGAAAAGATAGAAGCTGCAAATTCTTCTTGCTTTAATTCTATTCCTATCATTAAACCTCTTCCTCTTATTTCTTGTAATATCTTTGTATTTTCTATGGTTTTAAGTTTTTGAAGAAAATATTGGCCTTTAGAATCTACCTCTTTAACTACATCGTTTTTTAGTATAAATTCGATAGTATATATAGCTGCAGTTAAAGCTAATGGATTACCTCCGAAAGTGGAAGTGTGAAACAGAGGATTTTCATTAAATACCTGCCAAGCTTTTTCGTTAGCAACTATAGCTCCTACTGGTATTATTCCTCCACTTAAAGCTTTTGCTAAAACTAATATATCTGGTTTTATATTATATCTTTGGTATTCAAATAGTATACCTGTTCTTCCAAGACCTGTTTGTACTTCATCTATTATTAACAAAGAATTATATTTATCACATAATTCCCTTATTTTGGGAATATAGTTTTGGGGAGGTATAATTATTCCTCCTTCTCCTTGAATAGGTTCTATTATCACTGCTGCAGTATCTTGATCGATTTCTCTTTCAATTTCTTCTATATTTCCATATCTTGTAAATTTAACATTTAGCAGTGAAGGAAGATTTTTTTTATAAATTTCTCTTCCACTTACACTAAGTGAACCTAAGGTTTTGCCGTGATAGGAATTCCAAGTAGAAATTATTTTGTTTCTTTTTGTTGAAGCTAAGGCTATTTTTATTGCTCCTTCTACAGCTTCTGTTCCGGAATTACAAAAAAATACATATTTTAATCCTGTCAGTCTTGCTAAAAGGTAACTTGCAGCTGCATAAAGTGAATTTAAAAATACTTTTGATGGCATACTTTGTTTCTCTAGTTGTTCTTTTATTTTTTCAATTATAAAACTATTACTATGACCTATTAGTAAAGCTCCGTATAATCCTAAACAATCTATATATTCTTCTTGATAATTGTTGTTTTTTGTATATATTTTTTCGTCTTTAGCTTTGTATTCTAACTGAGCATATCCTGCTAGTTTTATAACCTTAGTTAGAGAAGGATTTATATGTTCACTATAAATTGAAGATATCAATTCTGGATCATCTGAATTCATTATTTTATATGTTTGTTCAAGAATTTCCTGATGGGACATTTTATTTTGCCTCTATTTCCAGTTCTAATTGTGTTCTAATCATTCCTGGTAAATTGAGTTTAATTTCAAATATACCTGTGGACTTTATGGGTTTTTCAAGTTCTATACAATGCTTATCTATTTTAAAATTAGTTTTCTCTTCTAGAATTTGAGATATTTTTTCTTTGGTTAGTGCTTGATATAATTTACCATCTTTACCTGTAGGTAATTCGATTTTTATTCTTTGATTTTCTAGTTTTTCTTTAATTTGATTAGATAGTTGTCTTTGTTTTTCTATTTTTCTTTGAATAACTTTTTGTTGTTCTTGTATACTTTTGATTAAGCCTTCTGATAGAGGTAGAGCAATTTTTTGGGGAATGAGATAATTTTTCGCAAAACCTAACTTTACTTTTACAATCTGACCTGCTTTTCCCAAGTGATAATAATCTTTGGTTAACAAAACTTCTACTACTTTACTCATACTTACCTCCCATTATTGATTAAAATATTATTTTTTTGTATATTTCTTCAATGTTTGGAGTTGATATTAGAATTGATAGTAATTTTATAGTGTTTTGTATATCTGATATTGAAGATATTTGGTAGGGAGAATGAATGTATTTTGCTGGCACTGAAATTACTATAACATTACCTAAATCTTGTAAATATCCTGCATCTGTACTACCTATATTGGGGTGTTTTATTTGTAAAGGTATGTTATTTATTAAAGCTATTTCTTTTACTAATTCTACTAATTTGTAATCGGTAATATATGTTTTATCCATAATTGTTAGTACTGGTCCATTATTTATCTGACAGACTTGTTTTGTGGAATATGGATTTTCTGCTGATGTTGTTTCTAAAACTATTACTAGATCAAAAGAAGTATTATTTTTAGCAAAGAATCTAGATCCTCTTAATCCCAATTCTTCTTGTACTAAAAATAAATGATATACGTCTACTGAAGGTATGGTGTATTTTAGTAAATGTAAATTAATATAGCTACCTATTCTATTATCAAATGCTTTGCCCATTATCATTGAATTGGAAATAATCTCAAAATTACTATCTGGTATAGCAAAATCTCCTACATTTACAAAGTTAAAATTATCTCCTACATCAATATATAAATCGGAAATTGTTTTTATATCAATGGATTTATCCATTAAGTGTGGTGGTAAAGAGCAGAAAACTCCTTTAACAAAGTCTAATGGAGTTTTTATCACAATTTTTGTGCCAGGTAAAATTTGGGGATTCCAAGCTCCTAAAGGTTCTACTTTAAGATAATGAGGACTTATTTTTTCTGATACCAAGAATCCCACTTCGTCTATATGTGAGGCTATTAATACTTTAAAATCTGTTTTTTCAACTTCTTTTATTGATAAAATATTACCCTTTGGATCTTTTAAATAACTTAGACCATTTTTTTCTATTTCCTGGATTATGAAATTGGAAACGATTTCTTCATTTCCTGAAGGACCAAACAAATTAGATAAACTAGCTAAAATATCTAAGTCTATTATTACTTGATCATCTATTATGTCTTTTTTTATTGAGGATTCTTGAATAAAAGTATTTCCATTTTCTGTATTTAATTCATTTTTCTCTACTATTTTGTCCATTTTTTTCCTCCTTTAGATTTCTTCAAAATTGAAAAACTTCATTTTGAGGAAAATTTTTTTCATAACTTTCAAATCTATAATATTTGTCAATTTTAAAAATTTTTACTTTGTTTGTTTTAGTATTGAGAAATTCAAAGAAAAGATTTTCTTGGTTATAGTAAGAAAGTATTAGTTCATAGTCATTATTTATATTTCCAAAGGATTTAACGTAGTCTAGGTAGGTTTTATAGTCTATTTTTTGAGCTTTGTTGAGATTAAAAATTAATAAATTTATGTTTTCTTCTAGTTCTACTATTATTCCTCTTAATTTATAGTCTAGATGTTTATAAAAGTTTGGTGTGCCGTAGTCTATTAGGTACATAATTTGATTATTTGATATGATTTGTGCTAATGATCCTAAATTCTGTTTTTTACTTTTTTTATTTAATTCAAAATTAGGTGGGATGTAGCTTGAAGGGAAAGTTAATCCTTTTAAATTGTATATTTCTTTTTCTATTTTTTCTGAAGAATAATCAAAAAGGTAAATACTAAAATCATTGTAAACCGTTATGGATTGATAGTTTTCAAAGAGTATATAGCTTATGTAGTTTTTTATTTGTGGATTATAATGATTAAAAACTAAAATATATCCAAATGATTGGCTTAAAATAAAGATAGCTAACCATAAAGTAAAAAAGAGTTTTTTCACAGTTTATAGAATTCTATTATTATAGTTTAAAATCCTTTTAATGATTAAAATTATAAATTACAAGGAGGTAGTCAATGAGAGTTTTTGTGAGTTACTATTTACTGAAATTAAGATATTATAAATTTGATGTTTTGAAGAAGGTTTATGACGAATTAAAGGATTCTTTAAATATAGTGCAACCTAATTCTGTTTTTGTTTATTCTGTATTTCCTTTAAGAGTACCTGATTTGTTGATATGGGTGAGTTTTAACTATGATCAGGAAGAGATATTGCCACATGTTTTGTCTAAAATAGCTAAGGTTTTTTATAGCAATGATGTAGATTTATATGATTCATTATGGGGTTTTACTAAACCTTCTATTTATACAAAAACCCAAAAATCTCCTCAGGAAATAGATCCTTTTACAAACGAAAGAAAAAAATATTTAATAGTTTATCCTTTTGTTAAAAATACAGAATGGTATTTACTTAAACAAGACACTAGGCAAGGAATGATGAATGAACATATTAGAATTGGCAGACAATATCCACAAATTTTACAATTGCTAATTTACTCATTTGGTTTAAGTGATAACGAGTTTGTTGTTTCTTATGAAACCGATTCTTTGGTAGAATTTGAAAAGTTAGTTTATGATTTGAGATCTTCAGAAGCAAGAAAATACACCCTTAGAGATACTCCTATTTATACTGCAATATACAGACAATTAAAGGATTTTAACGATATATTTTAGAAAAATATATTTAAATGGATATACCAAAGTGGGAAGAATTCAATAAATTCTTTAAATCTTTCTGTATACAGAATTTAGAGAAAAAACTAAGCAATAACCCTGAAATTTATGAAATTTGTGTTTATCCTTTTACTACGGGAGGAAAATTTTTTAGATCTTTTTTGTTATATCAAACAGCAGATTTTATTATACAAAAATTATCAAAAGATGTTAAATTAGAAAGTTTTTTACCTTTAGCTTTTTCAATAGAATTAATTCACAATTATTCTTTAATTCATGACGATTTACCGAGTATGGATAATTCTGATTATAGGAGGGGATATCCTACTGTTCATAAGAAATTTGGAGAAGCTGAAGCTGTTTTAGCAGGTGATATGCTTTTAACTCTAGCTTTCGAATACATAGCTAACTCAAAATTTGAACCAGAAAAATTAATAAGAGTTCTAAAAAAAGTTTCTCAATATTCATCTTATAGATATCTCATAACGGGACAATTTTTAGATATCTGGATGCAAAAAGGTAGATTAATTAAAAACTTAGAAAACATAAAAATTATAAATTTTTACAAAACTTCTGGATTAATTTTGTTAAGTGTAGAGATTCCAGTTATTTTACTAAACCCTCCTTATGAGATTAAGTATAATTTAGTTAGATATGGTTATTTTTTAGGATCTTTATTTCAAATTACTGATGATATTTTGGATTATGATGGGCTTTATGAAGTTTTGAATATTAAAGATCTAAAAAATTTAGCAAAGAATATTTATGAAAAAATAATGAAAATTCCTGTTAATCAAGATTTAAAGGATATTGCTAATTTTGTTTATAATCGTAATAAGTAGGGAAGGGGAAAAATTATGGAAAAGATAAGAGTTAAGATTAAACGTCAAGAAAATGCTAATTCTTTGCCTTATTGGCAGGAATTTGAAGTCGATTATGAAAAAGATATGAATGTTATCATTTTACTAATGAAAATAAGGGAGAAAATGGTAGATATTAATGGTAATACTATAAGTCCGATAATGTGGGAGGCTAGTTGTTTAGAGCAGGTCTGTGGAAGTTGTACAATGGTAATAAATGGAATCCCCAGACAAGCTTGTGCTACCTTAGTTGACAATCTATCAAAACCTATTACTATAGAGCCATTATCTAAGTTTCCAGTAATAAGAGATTTAGTTGTTGATAGAAGAAAAATGTTTGAAGCTTTGAAAAAAGTCAGGGCTTGGATCGATATAGAAGGTACTCATGATATGGGAGCTGGTCCCAAATACAGTCAAGATTTGCAAAGAATTAGATATGCTCTTTCTAGATGTATGACTTGTGGAGCTTGTTTGGAAGCTTGTCCCCAATATAATAGTTTTACAAATTTTGTAGGTCCTTTT
Organism: uncultured bacterium; assembly: GCA_937927985.1. Classification (GTDB taxonomy): domain Bacteria; phylum DRYD01; class DRYD01; order DRYD01; family DRYD01; genus DRYD01. The sequence continues at coordinate 5,660 of CALFWH010000153.1, forward strand.
GCAATAGCTCAAGCTCATTTATTCAATTTGCACCCTACTGGTAGCTTGTACAAGAAAGAGAGAATAGAATTTTTAGCTGGAAAAGAAGGTATTGCTAATTGTTCTAATGCTCAGCTTTGTGTACAAGTTTGCCCAAAAGAAATACCTTTAACTGAAGCAATAGCAGAAGTTAATTTTGAAATCACTAAGTATTTGATTAACTTAGCTTTGGGGATTAAGTAGTGCAAAAAGAGTACCCTTTGGATAATTTTGTACTTTTAATTCAAAAATTAAAAGAGCCGTTTGATAAGATGTCAGTTTATATGTCGCATGCTCTTTTTTTTAATATTATGAAACTAAATTTTGAAATAATCGCTGAACAAGTTGCTTCAAGATATTTAAATGATAGAGCTGTGTATTCTGGAAACTTACCTGCAGAATTGGAAAGAAATTATTGCCAAGCTTTATTAGATTCTTTAAGAGAAGGAAATTTAAAAGTATTGGATTATATATCTTGGTTAGAAGATGTAATATATTACATAGAAAATGAACAAGTTTTGCCTTTTGACTTAGAAGAATTACTGAAATGGGAGTAAAGTTAGAATGTATAGTATTAAGAATTTTTTGATGGAAAAAATCAAAGAATTTATTTATGATTTTGATAAGAATTTGATTAATGAAGATATATCAAAAGTAGAGGTTACTAGATCTCCCTTAAAAGGTTTTCATTATTCAACAAATGTGCTTTATGTTTTTAAAAATATAGACCAACAAAAACTTATTGATTTTTTAAGAAAGCAAGAAATAATTGAAAAAGTAGAAATAATTAGAAATTTTGTAAACATTGAATTGAATAAGCAAAATAGTTTTAGAATGGTATTGCAAAGTTATTTAAAAGATAAATGGAGTAGTTTTGATTTGGATAAAAATAAGAGAGTATTAATAGAATTTGTTAGTGCTAATCCTACGGGTCCTCTTAATGCAGTCAATGGAAGATCTGCTACTTTTGGTAGCGTTTTAGCTAATGTACTTAAGTATTTTAATTTTTCAGTTTTTAAGGAATACTATGTTAATGATGTTGGAGAACAAATAGAAAAGTTAGTAGATAGTTTTATTGAGAGAATAAAAGAAGTTAAATCAATGGAATTTAAGATTCCTGAAGATGGATATTTGGGAGAATATCTTAAAGACATTGCAAAGCTTTATGTTTTAAATAATTATTCCCTTGATAGATTATTTTGTTAACCAACATAGAAATACTTTACGTAATTTCAAAGTAGAGTTTGATAATTGGTTTAGACAA
>CALFWH010000154.1 GCA_937927985.1 uncultured bacterium
AATAAAAAATTAATTTTAATTATTTAATGTCAATTAGAACTATATCTTTTTTATTTTCGTTAGTTTTTTCTTATCTATTGTTGTTTATTTTATCTGTTTTTTTTATAAACACATCAATTCATTATTACATACAAACAAAAAAAGAAGAAATAATTTCTCATAGTAAAGTTATAAAAAATACCTTTGAAAATAATGAAGTAATGTTTCTAAGCAAAAATTATGTAAACAGAGATTACTTATTTAATATAGGATTAAACCTACCTGATTATGTTTATTTTATAATGTTTGATAGTAATTACGAAGTTATTCTATTTTTTCCTTATTATTTTACAGTAGATGAGGAATTTTTAAAAATAGTAAAATACGGTCAAGAAAAATTAATAATCAATAGTAAAAACTTTTTAATTACTTACTTTTTACCGATAAATATAAAGGAAAAAGAATATATGTTAGCTGTAGAGATGGATTTAAGTTTAATAAAGGAGTATAGAAATAAATTGAATAGATTTATAATTTACTCAACTCCTCTTTATTTAGTAATATCTCTTATGTTTGCATTTTTTTTATCAAAAGTAATCCAAGCTAGGCTAAATAAAATAAGAGATTTTTCAGTAAAAGTTGCTTTAGGAAATTTAAAATATGAACTAGATTACCCATATAAAGATGAATTACAAGACGTATTTAAAAGTATAAAAATAATGAAAAATAATTTAATAAATCAAATAGAAGAAATAAATTCACTAAAAAGATTAGCAGAAAAATCAAAAGAAAAACTACAAAATATCCTGCAAAATTTGCCATTTACAGTCTTGTTAATAGAAAAAAATCCAATAGATTCAAACATAATAGTTTTTAATAATCATTATCTACTTCCAATAGAATTTATAAAACAAACATGTGAAAAAGAAATAATAGACTATCAAGATAAAAAATTTAAGATACTGCGGATAAATATAACAGAAGGGACTTTAGTAATATTTGTAGATTTTACAGAAATTTATGAAATAGAAAAACTAAAAATAAAATTCTTAAGTGAAATTTCTCATGATCTAAGAACCCCACTAACAATAATAAAATCAATTATTTCTACTTTAATAGATGAAGAAAATTTAACAGAAGAACAAAAAGCTAAAATAAAAAAACCCATAAAATACATAGATAAAATATCAGAGATGATAAAAAAATACTTAAACTACTCTAAAATAAAACTAAGAAAAATAGCAATTAACAAAACTAAAATTCAAGTCCAAGATTTACTTGCCTTAATAGAAGATATCATAATGTTTTTCAATTCAAATATAGAAATAACAAAACAAATTTCTAAATCTAACAATGAAGAAATTAATTTTCTTGAAAAAACAGTGGAAATAGACATAGACCTTTTCCAACAAATGATGTTTAATATAATAGATAATGCTTCTAAAAAATCAGAAAACATAAAAATAGAAGTTATATTTTTAGAAAATAACTTAATCTTAAGTATTCAAAATGAAGCAACTTATGAAGATTACCAGATAGTAAAAAATGTAATTCAAGGAATAAAGGAAATAAAAGGTCTGGGATTGAATATAATAAAAGAGATATCCCTTATACATAACATCCCTATTCAAGTTATGTATCAAGAAAATTTTCTTACTATTCAACTAAAGATAGATTATGTATCCGATACTATTTGAAATTGGTAATATTACTATCTATACCTACGGTACAATATTATATATCAATTTGATCATTTCTATTTTTTTAGCAACAAAATTTGCTACAAAATTTGAAGTAGATAAAGATAAAGTTTTCGTAGCTATTTTCATAGTTGTATTATTTTTGTATTTAGGAGGTAAAATAAGCTATACTCTGTTTAATCAAAATAATAAAGATTTCATGGATTTTTTAGTAAAGGTTATAATACCTACTCAAAGTGGGTTAACAATTTTAGGAGCAATCGCATTTTCAATAATAGGAATATATCTAAGTTCTGTGATACTAAAATTGAATTTTTTGAGATTAGCAGATTTATTAGGATTTATCAGTCCATTGAGTTTGTCAATAGGAAGGATAGGTTGTTTAATGGCAGGATGTTGTTATGGTAAAGAAAGTAGCTGGGGAATATTCTTACATGGAGCAGTTAGATACCCTACCCAAGCAATGGAAAGTTTTTTATCTCTTATTCTATTTGTTTACTTTTTATTTATTTCCAAAAAACAAAAATATTTTGAAGGAAAATATTTTTTTGGTTTTATAATGGGTTATAGTGTGATAAGATTTATAGTAGAGTTCTATAGGGAATCTAAGGTAGTATTTTTAGGTTTATCTTGGGCACAGATATTTTCAATAATTTTTGCAATTTTTTCATTAATGATATTCCTTAAAATAAAGAAAGCAGGTGATAAAAAATGAAAGAGATAAACATCACTACTAAAACTAGAGAGGAATTTATAGATATAACTCAAAAAATAATAGAAGCAATAAATGAACAGATAAATAGTTTAAATATAAAAGAGGGTATTGCTGTAGTGTATGTACCACACACAACTGCAGGATGTTTAATAAACGAAAACGCAGATCCTTCAGTAAAAAAAGATATAATCGAATTTCTTAATTCATACATACCCCAAAACAAAAAGTATCATCATTTAGAAGGTAATGCAGATTCACATATAAAAGCTTCATTAGTAGGCAATAGCTTATTTATTATTATATCAGAGGGTAAACCAATTCTGGGTTCCTGGCAAGGAATATTCTTTTGTGAATTTGATGGCCCCAGAAATAGAAAAATCTATATACAAACCATAAAACAATAAAACAAAATTTATAGACTTTTAGTGATAGCTATGAAAGTAGGATTATACACTACTGTTGCAGTAGAAGCTACTTTCAAAGCAGCAGAGATACTAAAAAAATATTATAGAAGTACTATAAAATATCATTACAAAGAAGATAGAAACCCAGTTACTGAAGCCGATATAGCTTCACAAAAAGAAATTAAAAATATAATACTTAAAAATTTTAAAAACCATAATATCCTAGCTGAAGAAGATTGGAAAGGTAATAAAGAAAAAATAGACCAAGGATTCTGGTGGATAATAGACCCTTTAGATGGAACAGTCAATTTTAAAAAAGGGTTTCCCTTTTTCTGTATATCTATAGCTTTAGTTAAAGATGGTGAAATAATCTCTGCAGTTATATATATTCCAATATTAGATGAACTGTTTATAGCAGAAAAAGGAGAAGGTAGTTATTGCAATGGTAAAAGAATTTATGTATCACAAACAAAAGAACTAAAACAAAGCGTCTTAGCTACTGGTTTTAGTTACACCCTAACCCAAAATCCAGATCCACATATAGAATTATTTAAAAATTTATCAATAAGGACAGAAGCAGTAAGAAGAGCAGGTAGTGCAGCAATAGATTTAGCATATGTAGCTTTAGGAGTTTTCGACGGTTTTTGGGAAGCAGATCTTAAACCCTGGGACACAGCAGCTGGAATACTACTAGTACAAGAAGCCAACGGAAAAGTTACAGACTACTACGGAAAACCATTTAACCTCTGGAGTAAAACTATAGTAGCTTCAAATAACCTTATACATAACGATATAATAAATTTTACCTCCAAAATAAAAATTGAATAACCTAAAAAAAATTCTAAAAAAAATTTTCTTAGTTATTCTAATTCTCTTTTCACTTTTGAATACTCTAAATAACAGAGCTTTGGGTTATGAAAAAGAAGTTATTAATCAATATCTTTATACTATTGAAAAGATATATTATGAAGATTTATTCACAAAAAGAGAATTATATAGTTTAGATTTAGTAAAAAAGTATTTCATGGATAACCTAGAAAAATTAGGTATTCAAGATTCTTTTAAACAAACAATTTATAAATTCACTGATGATCCATATTTAGAGATTAAACCAAAAAGCTTATATGAAAGTTATTATTACCAAGATAGGGACATAAAAGAGGATATTATTATAGAAAGGATAAGAGAAGATTGCTTAAAGTTAGAAATTTGTTATGTAAAACTAAATAAGCTTAGTGCAAATATGGCTAAGAAATATAGACAGTATTTAAAGAATGAGATAGAACCTTCGGATTTGATAATTATTGATTTAACAGGGAATATGGGAGGTAGTTTATGGTCAGCTGCTTTTTTTATAAGTATGTTTTTTAACACAAATACTTATCTTTTCTCAGTAAATTTTTTAACAAAAGATAAAATAAAAACTCAAAATTTTTATAATTCTGAGGATTATGCTGGGCTATTTGTAAACAATATGGTTGCTATTCTACAGGATGAAACAACAATTAGTGCAGCAGAAGTAATATCTGGAGTTTTAAAAAACAGATCTCTAATTTTTGGAGACCTAACTTATGGTAAACCTTATATACAAAGTATATTAGAAACAGACGAATTAATAATAGTTTATACCAATGCTTTTTTAAATTTTTCTTTAGAATTAAGACCTCATGAAAAAATAAAACCCGATTTTTACTTGTCTCAAAAGGAAATAGAAAATAAAAAAATTATTGAATTATTTTCTAAGATTTATTTTTATTTGACTAGAAAAATGGAAGGAGGATAAAAAAAAGAGGAGGATAAAAATCCTCCCCTTCACTTTGATTTTCTTTTTAAAGAAGAATGAATTGGGCTAGTACTCTATACTGGTACTGCTCTAAAATTTCTTGGTGTTTCAATAGGATAAATCCCTTGCATATCGAATTTTGCCACATATCTTTCTACTTTATTTAAGTGTTTTTGTATTTGTGATAGTACTTTTCTACTTTCTTCGTCCATTGCACTGGGAATAACTCGACCAAATGAAAAACCAAATAGAGTAAAAGTAATAATACTTCTTATTCTTGATATTACTGATTTAGCTTCGTTTACTTGCTCTCTAGTTGCTATACCTGTTCTTAACATATTTACGTGATATTCGAGTTTTTCAAGTTCACCTCTTATCTTTACAAAAGTATCTAAGGATCGCTTATTAGCATTTCTGTTTATTGATAATCTAGTTATTTGAGTGTCTGTTATTGATTTCATTACATCTATGGATACGTTAACGTCCAGAGTATCAGAATCTATAGGAGAAAGAATAGGCATAATCGGACATCTGTCTACTGGAGGAAATCCACCTACTGGGCCAAATATGGGTGGGCAATACCCTCCTTGAGATTGTAACAATTGGATCAATACCATTATTAACTGCATAATTATGTGCGGAGGAATAGCAGGTCCACTATGAAAATGATAATGAACATGTTTATAGTAGTGTGTGTGTATTGATAAGTAAGTTGGTAAAATAGGATCCCAACCACCTAGAGAATTTAGAATCGTAGAATTTGGCATCATTTTTTTTCACCTCCTATTTTTTATTTCACTTTTTA
>CALFWH010000155.1 GCA_937927985.1 uncultured bacterium
CAAAAATAATATTTTCTTTACCTTTAAATAAAAAAATGCCTCCTGATGATTTAGAGAAACTAAAAATAGTAAAAATAAATAATTACGCAATATTATCCGAAATATATAACAGAAAGAAAATGAAAAACCTTTCAAAAAAATATGAAGAACTATATAGAAAATACAGTAAATAAATCTAATTTTTTTAAATTGCTACACTCATCTAAAGAAGGTAATTACAATCTAAGAATAGGGATAATACAAAATAGCTTAGGTAGTAAACTAATAACACCAGCATTTATACCAGTTGCTACAAACGCCTCAATAAGAGCTTTAGATAGTCTAAAATTAAAAGATCTAGAAATAAATGGTATATTTGTAAATACTTATCATATGCACGTACACCCAGGAGAAGATATTATACAAGAACTAGGAAAATTGCATAAATTTATGAATTATGATGGAATAATATTTACCGATAGTGGAGGATTTCAAGCTTTTAGCCTAGGACAAGCAATAGAACATGGAGTAGGTAAAATAGTAAGTATATTTTCAAAAGAAGGTAAAAAAAGAAATAATAACATAGAAAAATTAGCAGAAATAACAGATGATTATATAATTTTCAAAAGCCATTTAGATGGTAAAATAATAAAACTCTCTCCTGAAAAATCAATAGATATCCAAATAAAATTAGGTTCAGATATCCTTATGGTACTTGATGAATGCACTTCTCCCTTAGCTTCATATGAATACACAAAAAAGTCTATGGAAAGATCAATGAGATGGGCTCTACGATCCTTAGAATTTTTCAAAAAAAACAATAAAGGGAATCAATATTTATACGGAATAATCCAAGGAGGACATCACTATGATCTAAGAATAAAATCAACTGAATTTATATCTTCACTACCCTTTGATGGAATAGCTATAGGAGGATCCTTAGGTACCTCTAAAGAAAACATAAAAGAAATTTTGTCTTGGGTTATGAATTACATACCTGAAAACCTTCCCCGCCATCTCTTAGGTATAGGTAGCCTGAATGAAATATTTACAGCTATAGAAAACGGAATAGATACTTTCGACTGTGTTATACCTACAAGATACGCAAGAACAGGAACTGTATTCACTAATTCCTACCCATTTATAAAAGATATAACTGCAAAATATTACAATCAAATAGAAACCAAAAAATACAATAAACCTATAGACGAAAATTGTAACTGCTATACTTGTAGAAATTACACAGTAGCCTATCTAAATCACTTATTCTTTGTAGGTGAAATTGCTGCTATGACATTACTAACTATTCATAATTTATACTTTTACTCTAACCTTTTAAAAAATATAAGAGAAGCTATCTTACAAAATAGATATTTAAAATTTAAAGAGCAATTCTTTAAGAAAACAAGCTAAAAAATAAAAAAGAAATAAAAAAAAGAAATAAAAAATAAGATGAAAGTACTAGCGCTTACATCAACATCTATGTTTTTGTCACTCTCAATCATTAATGATTCTGCCGAAAATATTTTTACATATCTAGAATTGAAAATCATTAATAACAATCAAATAATGTTAATTGATAAAGTTATCAACACTATAAAAAATTTTGTAAGAATAGAGGATATAGAAAGAATTTTTGTAACCAATGGTCCTGGCTATTTTACTACCATTAGAATATCCTGCTTAATAGCACAAACCATATCCTTTATCCTAAAAAAAGAATTAACTTTTATAGATAATTTTAAAGCCTTAAAAAATATTTATAACTATTTTTTTAATGATCTAGAATCCATATATGCAATAAAAATAGCATCAAACAGATTTAAATATGATTTACTTAGTCAACCTGTAACTCTAGAAGAATTAATAAAACTATCTAAAAAAGCTAATAAAAAGATTGTTTTTTATGATATGAATTATCAGCAAATTGAAAAATTAAAATCAAACCAGACAAACTATCAGGATTTATCTGATATATTTAACTCATCAATAATATATCTAACAAGTAAAAACGATCTTCAAGTATCTTATGATTACAATATAAAGATTGTATACTAAAAGAGGAACTAAAAAATGGAAAGGATAGGATTAGGTTTTGATAGTCATAAATACCAAAAAGGTAAAGGTTTAATTTTAGGAGGAATATTTATTGAATGTGATTATTCATTTAAAGCTCATTCAGATGGGGATATAATTATTCATTCAATTATAGATGCAGTAATTGGAGCTCTACCAGAAATATTCGATTACCAAAATATAGGACTAATTTTCCCTGATAATAATCCTCAATACTACAAAGTAAACTCCACTAACTTATTAGATCAAATATTAACAAAAATACATCCTTGGAAGATATCAAGTTGCGATGTAGTCCTTATAATGGAAAAACCTAAATTAGGTTATAAAATAAAGGATATAATAGAAAACTTAAAAAAATTATTAAAGACTGAAATAGTAAATGTAAAACCCAAAACAGCAGAGGGAATTGGATTAATAGGAAAATCCCAAGGAGCAGCCAGTTTTTGTATAGTTAAATTAAATAAATAACCCATATACATGATCGTAAAAAACAATTCTCAACTAGAAAAAATAAAAATAGCAGGTCAAATTAATGCTTTTACTTTAGAAATTCTAAAACAAATAGTACTAAATAATTACAATAAAATAAATGCTCAACTCTTAGATGATATAGCTTTTAAAATAATAACAACTTTGAAGGGTAAACCCTCTTTTAAAAACTATAAACCTTCCTTTTCTTCAACTCCCTATCCCTATACAATAACAGTATCTATTAATGAAGAAATAGTGCATGGATTACCTTTAGCAACTAAAACTTTTAAAGAAAAAGATATAGTTAGTATAGATTGTGGAACATATTACCAAGGATACCATGTAGATAGTGCTATAACCTTCGCTATAAACGATAATCAATCTAAAATTGTAGAAGTATGTAATAAATCTCTATATTTAGCCATAGAGAAAATCAAACACAGTACTTATATAAATGAAGTAGGTAAAACAATAGAGAATTTTGTAAATAGTAATGGTTTTAAGGTAATACGTCCACTTACAGGACATGGAGTAGGAAGAAGTATTCATGATCCTCCAGAAATACCCAATTTTTATATTCCTAATTTTTCTAAAAAATTTTACCAAAACATGCTAGTAGCTATAGAACCAATGATTAGTCAAAACTCATGGGATATAGAATTATTAGAAGATGGATGGACAATAGTAACAAAAGATAGATCACTTTCAGCTCATTTTGAACATACTATTCTAATAGGTAAAGAAAGTTCCCAAATAATAACAACTATAAATAATGATATGTTTAATAAATTTTATCAGCAAACTAGCCATTTTTTCAAAGATCTGCTAAAATAGGGAAATAAAAAAACAAAAAATAAAAAACAAGGGGGAATAACTCCCCCTTGAAAATTCTTCGTTATTAAATAAGTGTTTTTTAACTAAGCTCTTTTTTGTTCTGGATTAGGTGTTGGTTCTTCTAGATTAGGTGCTGGCTGTTCAGGTAACATACTTAAAGCTTCCTTAACTGCTTCGTATACATTAACTAAACCTGCTCCTTGATCAAATTGATCATAAGGGTTATTATCTGTAGGATCAATTTTTTCTAATTTTATAGCGTGTTTCATTAACAATTCTTTTACTTGCTGTTGTGTTAAATTAGGGTTAGCGTTAAGTAATAGTAGCATTGCTCCTGCAACACCAGGAGTAGCCATTGATGTACCAGAGATAGCTACATACTTACCATCCTCAGTCATTGGAATTCTTCCTTGTTTACCTAATTTGTATAGTTCGCTATTTTCAGATACTGCAGCCCAGATATTAACACCTGGCATAGATACGTCTGGCTTGAGTTTTGAAGTTTCATCTGGAGCATTTCTAACTGGTCCACGAGAAGAAAATCTTGCTATATCATCATCGGATAAGTCTTCTGTTTTGTTATCACTGTAAGCTGCTACAGTTACTGCATTAGGAGCTATAGCTGGAGTACCTACGGTATTAGGATAAGGGCCACTATTTCCAGCAGATATAGCAAAGTATACCCCATCCTGAATAGCTTTTTCAACAGCAAGAGCCAATGGATCTTGATCCCAGGGTTTATAAGCGTATCCTCCTAAACTCATATTTGCAACTACTTTTTTACCTTCAGCCTTTGCTTTTTCCACTACTTTATTTATTCCTCTTATAATATCAGAGGTATAACCTGATCCTCCATCACTAAGAACTTTAATACCCCATATTTCGGCAGCAGGAGCTAATCCCCCAAACTTTCCTTCTCCAGCAGCTATACTAGCTACATGAGTACCGTGCCCATGCCCATCATGAGGTTTCGTATATCCCGCAGACGTTGCATCAAAATAATAAGTCAACCTATCTCCAAAATCTTCATGTGAACCTACTCCAGTATCTATAACTGCCAAAACTAATCCTTGTCCCTTATAACCCATTTCGTGTATCTTATCTGCTCCTGTTATTTGTGAAGTGACATTTTTTTGTGGTAATTGTTGAGCATCTCTTTTACTTTCAGTTTTAAGATTTTTTTTCATTTCTTTTAGTTTTTTTGCTTGCTTAACTTCTTCAGGTTCTACTAAGCCTACTCTTTCATCTTTAAATACGTTCATTCCTTCAGGTAAAGATTTATATATGTTTGGTAAAGCGCCTTTTTTAACCTCTGCTAGTAAGAACCCATTTCCCAGATCTTCTATGATAATTCCTGCTTTAAGAGCTTTTAGCATTTTATCTATTTTCTTTCTATCTCCAGTAAATATTACTCTTTCCATTTCTGGTTTACTTTGGAACGACTTTACCCCTCTTGTTTGATCAGGAATATTATTCCTTAATGGATCTATTCTTGCCATTATGTTTCCACCTCCCTTATTGGAGTTTACTTATTTAAGGCTTAAATAAAATGAAGCTTTAATTCAAAATTTTTACCTACTAAATGTAAAATAAATGTAAAATTCAAACAGTTATTTTTTCATATTTTTTATAGAAATCAAGCAATAAATTGAAAGCTTCGAAGAAAGATAAAATTAACTTATCTTTGTATGTTTTGATGTCAGTTTTTAAGTTTTTATTCTTAAGTGGGTGTTTGAAATATATAGCTAAGTGTTCTTGAATTCCAAAACTTTCATATTGAAAAGATTTATCAAGATGTTTAATAAGATCCAAAACTAAGGGGGCAGCTAAGATAGAATCTCTTCCTAACCAGTTAATTTTAAAACTCATAGGTAATCCTAAATATCCTTCAAAATCTACATTATCCCATGCTTCTTTATTATCATATTTGGGGGGGTAGTAACTTATTTCGACAACATGTTCAAAATCAGAGTAACCTAAAATTGGTGCTAAAACACTTAGTTTATCTTCAATTTTTAGTGCTCTATGCTCTGGCCTAGATAAAATCTTTCCGTCATTATTACCAAGAATATTAGTACTATACCATCCTATGAGTTTGAAATTTCTAATTTTAATCATAGGAGCTATGAGAGTTTTCATAAGAGTTTGACCAGTATTTCCATCCATACCAGCTAACGGTACTCTATTTTTTATTGCTAAATCCTGTACAAAATCAAGCTGCAAAGTTAAATTAGGTGTAAAATCTATAAATCCACAACCTTCTAATATTGCAGCTACTGCATAAGCCACAGAAGAAGGTAAAAAATTACCATCTATTCTCTTCAAATCCTCTAAATTCACATGATTAATATCTTCTAATGTTTTTATGTTTTTTAATGGTACCCCTAAGTAAACTACAAAAACCTTATCAATTTTTTGCGATTTTCTAAAATTGTCTATGTCTTTTCTAATTAAACTAACACTTTCGTAAAAATTAGGTAATTCATTCATTTTTATTGAATATTGACTATTTATAGCTTCATCGCTATCCCAAATATTTACAAATCCTTTTAAGGGGGTTATATTTGATAATTTTTCATGATTATCTTTATAAAGCTCAGAAGGTATTATTTTATGAGAATTAGCCATTTCAAGAGAATTTTGATAATAAACGTCCCATCCAGTAAAAATCATCTCTTCTTCTTTACAAAATTCTATATTTTTGAAGTATTCTGTAGCTATTAGGCTACCTAAGTTTTTTTTATCACTTTTACAGTTTACTCCTGTTATAACAGTATTAGCAACAGCTCCGTTTAACCCAATGAACATTACTCCAACCATATTTACTCTCCCTTCCCTTCCTTAAAATGGTAAAATTAAACTAACAGAAACAGTAATCAAAGAAATATAACCTATATTAACCTGATTTCTCATAACAGGAATATGAGTTAATAAGTCTTTGTAATTCATACTATCAATGAAAACTTTTATAAATAAAGGAAAACTTAGAAAAGCTAATAAAGAAAGTATCTTTAGATAACCAATAAAAAACAAGTAAAGTATTATTGAGTAGAAAATTAACATAAGAAAGAAATAAATCATAGAAGCTTTTTTTCTACCAAATCTTACTACCCAGTTCTTAACATTAGCTTTTTTATCGTTTTCATAATCTGGAAATTCATTTATTAGTAAAACACAAGACTTCCATAATCCTGGAAGTAAAAACAATAGAAAAGTATAAAAATCAAATAGATACTGTTGAGAATCAAACATACAGATATAGCTACCAACGGATATGCAAGAAAATCCTACAATCATTGCAATTTCACCTAAGCCAATGGGCTTAAGAAGAGGAGTATAAAGAAGAATCATTAATATTCCTATAAATCCTATAATGATAATTATTTTGTGTTGTAAAGCTAAAAATACACCTATAGAAGTTCCCACAATAAATAGTATTAATGCCCAAGTGCCCATTTGGAAAGGGGTAAGCAGTCCTTTAACTAAATATCCCCCACCCCCACTATATTCAGACAAGCTTTCAATACTATCATTACCTCTTAAATAATCAAAAACCTCGTTAAAAGCGTTAACTGATAAATGCAAAAATAAAACCCCAATCAATGCTAAAATAGCATTGGATAGATTAAAATATCCTTTACTGTAAGCCAAACTTACACCTAAAAGCCAACAAGGTACCGATGTTAAAACAATGTGTGGCCGTATGGATAAGAAATAATCCTTTATAACTGATATCATTCTCAAAAATTTACTAATCTTTATTATATATTATTCTCAAGTATAATTAAATTGCCTCCAAATATAAAGCTAATGTAAAGTAAATTAAGTTAAACAGGGGAAAGAAATTTTAGATAGAAAAATAAGAAGGAGAAGCAATTTAACAGAATAGTATCAAAGCTAGCTCATTAGCTGGGATAGCTCAGTGGTAGAGCGGCTCACTCGTAATGAGCAGGTCGTGGGTTCAAATCCCATTCCCAGCTTATTAAAAAAATGACAACAATACTAGCAATCAAAAGCCCTAAAAAATTGGTAATAGCAGGAGATGGACAAGTTACCTTTAATAACTACTCCATTAAAAATACAGCTAAGAAAATTAGGAGAATGTATAGAGATTCGATATTAAGCGGATTTGCTGGATCAGCAGCAGATGGACTTGCTCTCTATGAAAAATTAGACAAAAAATTAGAAGAATATAATGGTAACTTAAAAAAAGCAGCTATTGAATTAGCAAGAGAATGGAGAACAGATAAAATCTTACGAAGACTAGAAGCAATGATGGTAGTAGGTAATAAAGATACATTACTCATACTTTCTGGAAATGGAGATATAATAGAACCAGATGATAATATAGCAGCAATCGGTTCAGGAGGCCCCTATGCTTACGCAGCCGCTAAAGCACTATACGAAAATACAAACCTTGATCCCTATGATATAGTAATAAAATCCCTATCAATTGCCTCTTCCATATGTATCTATACCAATTCAAATATATCCATTGATTTTATAGAATTCTAAAAATATTGCAAAAATATTCTAAAAATATGGATAATTTACCATTAATAGATCTTCATTGTCACCTTGCAGATGAACAATACACAGTTAACGAAATCTTAGATATTATATTCAATTGTCAAAAAGAAAATATAATATTGTTTTCAATGAGTACAAACTTTGATGATTATCAAATAAATCTTAATTATTCAAATTATCCTAATGTTTTTATAGGTTTTGGAATACATCCTTATGAGGCACACAAAATAATAAAAAACAATTTTTGGCAAGAAGAAATAGAAAAAATTTTTCAAACCCCAAATCCAAAACTAAAATTCATAGGAGAAGTTGGCCTTGATTTATATAGAATCCCAGAAACTCAAAATCAACAAATAGAAGTTTTCGAATTTTTTGTATACTTAGCTACTAAATATAAATTACCCCTAAGTATACATTCCAGAAAAGCAGAAAAAGAAGCATACTATATACTAAACAAATATCAAAAACAAACTCCCTTATCAGCAGTATTTCATAGCTTTACCTGTATAGATAAAGAATTAATCAATAAGATAATAGAAAATAATTGGTACTTTGGATTTAACGGAATAATAACTTTCAAAAAATCTCACGAATTACAGGAAGTAATAAAATATATATATCAAGCTAAAGGAAATATAACTTGCGAAACAGATAGCCCCTATATATCACCAGAACCCTATAGGGGCAAAAAAAACTATCCCCAAAACATCAAAATAATATACGAAAAAATAAAATCCATTCTTAACACAGATAAATTTATAAACCAACTACCAATAGAAACAAAAGCTATTGAAAGCTAATGAAAGCTAATGAAAATTAATGAAAATTAATGAAAACTAAAGAGATAAAAACTGACGTAACTGTAATAGGAGCTGGTACATCAGGAGTATTCACTTCTTTACATTTATTAACCAAAGGATATAAAGTAAGCTTAATAGAAAGATCCCCCAGAATAGGAGGAGCTTTAGTTAATAGTTTGGTATATCCTACAGCAGGTTTCCATTCCCAAAATTTTACCTACTTTTCAAGTCCTTTAGTAGAAAAATTTATAAGAAATTCTATAGAAAATAACCTTAGCTTAGGACATATAAAAGATCCTTTAAGATTTTCCTCTACCATAACTCCAATCCATCCAACAGCTTACAAAATACTAACTAATCAACTTCTAAATAATAAAAACTTACTCTTTTTCCCCTTATCTGAAATTCAAAACATAAAATTCCAAAACCAAAAAATAAAATCCATAATTTTAAACTATCAAAATGAAAAATATGAAATAAAAAGTAAAATTTTTGTAGATGGATCAGGCAATCTAATAACCTCTTTCTTTATTCCTTTAGAATTTAATTTTGATTTACAAAATCTACAAGCACTAACATTGATATTTAAAATATCAAATGTGGACTTTAATTTAATAGTAAAAGATATCAAAAATAATCCTTCTGAATTTTATCACAAAACAGATCTTGACTTAATACTAAGCCAAAATTTTCTTAGTGTTTCAGGATACTATTCCTTAGCAAAACAATATTTAGATAATAAAGAATTACTACTTACCAGAGATAGATTTCTCTTTTTTAGTGATATAGATAAAAACTCAGTAGTAGTTAATACCACAAGAATCTTTCTTAAAGATATCCATAAACCTGAAAATTTCCATATATCAGAACTAGAAAAATTAGCTTATAAAATTCTTCTAAAACAAGTTATTTACATTTACAACATTATGAAAAAAAATATTGAAGGATTTAGAAATTCATATATTTCAGAAGTAGCAGATTTTGTAGGAATAAGACAATTTAGGAATGTAAAAGGATTATATACTTTAACTTTGCAAGATATAATAGGAGGTAAACATTTTGATGATAACGTATCCATAGGTACCTGGCCAATAGATATTCACATATCAAACTCAATCAAAGAAGGTAAAGTGAATGAAAAAGGATACGGAGTACCATATAGATGCTGCATATCTAACTATAAAAACCTTTTATTTGTAGGTAAAAATATATCAGCAGATAACTATTCTTTTAGTAGTCTAAGAATACAAGCTACCTTAATGATTTTAGGAGAAAATATAGGAAGAATAATAGAATCTTGTCTAAACAAAAAAATTTATCCTCTTGATATAGATTACTCGGAAATAAAAAAAACAGTTAAAATAATTCAATCATGAATAACAATTTAAAAGAAATAGAACAATTAAAAAACATAATTTTAAACATATCAAGTCCCTTAGGCAAACTTTGTACAGAATATATATTTAATAAAATAAAAGATCAAACAACTATA
>CALFWH010000156.1 GCA_937927985.1 uncultured bacterium
TTCATTTAAATTTTTCAAGTGTTCATCTATATACTTGGATATCTGTAAAGATAATTCATCAACAGCTTTTTGTATTTCAGCTTTACTAAATAACTTAACCATATTTTCCATTTCACTATAATTATTTTAAACTATTCTCCACTTTAATTTATCTACCCTTCAACAAAATATTAATCTCAAAAAAGGTTAAAATAAAAAACAAAGATAAATTATTAAAAAGAGATCTTTTAAAATAAAGACTAAAAAGGAGGTTAAAATGTTAAAGACTCAAAATACGTCTTATAAAAAATTACTAAAAATAAACGAAACTTTATTCCATTATTCAAATACCTTAAGTTTATTATATTGGGATGATAGAGTTTGTATGCCACCAGAAGCAGCACAATACAGAGGAAAACAAATTAGTTTAATAACTGAATATATCCACAAAATTAAAACATCTAAAACTTATTCTAAATTAATAGAATCTCTAAATCTTGATGATTACCCTAAATATTCCCCAGAATGGGTAAATATAAGATGGTGGAAATTCGAATATGAAAGAAACAAAAAAATTCCCCCTAAGTTAATTGCAAAATTATCCGAATTAATACCATCTTCTCTACAAGCATGGGAAAAAGCAAAAAAAGAAAAAAAATTTAAAATCCTAGAACCATTCCTAAAAAAAATTATTCAAATAAATAAGGAAATGATACAAAGATGGGGCTACCAAGAAGAACCTTATGAAGCCCTAATTCAAAACTACGAAATAGATATTACCCCCCAACAAATAGAAAAAATATTTTCTCACTTAACACAAGAAATACCTCAACTAATCTCCAAATACCACAGTAAATTTTCAAATTCCATAGACTTATCAAAAATCAATTTTGATACCTACAAATTAGAACAATTCTGTAAGCTGCTTGTAAAAGAAATAAGTAATAATCTAAAAATAAGGTTAGACCCAACCTCCCACCCATTTGCAACAACTATATCCCCTTACGATATAAGAATAACAACCAGATATAATTCTTTACAATCAGCAATATTCGGTACTCTTCACGAATTGGGACATGGATTATATGATTACTTTCTACCTTATGATAAATACTTTGGACAACCTATCTCGGAAAGCATATCCCTTAGTATTCACGAATCTCAATCCAGATTTTTTGAAAACGTAATAGGAAGAAGTTATCAATTTTGGGAATTTATGTACCCCAAACTCATTAAATATGTAGATGAATTGAAAAACATAAAATTACAAGATTTCATTAAATCCATAAATAAAATAGAACTTCAACCAATAAGAACAGAAGCAGATGAAACAACGTATAATCTACACATAATTCTTAGATTCAACATAGAAAGAAAAATATTCAATGAAAATTTAAAAACTAACGAATTACCAGAATTATGGAATGAAGAATTCAAAAAATATTTTGGATATTATCCTAAAAATGACAGTGAAGGAGTACTGCAAGATATACATTGGCCAGAATCACTATTTGGATATTTCCCTACTTATACTCTAGGAAATTTAATCTCAGCTCAATTATATAATACCCTATCCTCTAAAATAGATATTTCAACTATAAATTTAAATACACTACATAATATCATTGATTACCTAAAGGAAAACATTTACCAAAGAGGAAAAACCTACACCACCCAGGAATTAGTAAAACTAGTTACCAATGAATCCATAAATCCAAAATATTTCATAAATTATTTAAAAACTAAACTTGAAAATATAAATAGATAATTTCAATCTTCACCTTGGGCTTTTGAAAACATTTCTATATCGTTATATTTACGTAGAACTTCTATGTGCATCCATTTGATATTTTTTTCTGTGATTACTGATAAAAACTCTAAAACATCTTGGTAGTTAACTGGTTGAGTAGATATATATCTACATCTATACCAATTTACCATTAAGATTTCTGGAATTGGAGGAGGATAAATTTTAGTACCCCTATTCGATATCATTTTAAGCTCGAATTTTTTATAATTTTTAGGAATTTCTGGTAGATTATCTATATCATTCCATTCGATAAAAACATCTAAACCTGCTATATTCCAATCATTGGAAGGAGTATTTTTAGGAGGATTAATAGATTCTATTTCTTCATTCATAGATTTGGTTAGTTGATTATCTGAAATCAAACAATCGTCTATTAGTTTAGTAGTTTTGGAGAGATCATTTATTTCTTTTATTATATTTTGAGTGAATTCGCTAGTGGAATAATTACCTTGTAAGTCTTTAGTAAAGATTCCGTTTTTTAAGGTATTGAATAAAGTTTGTTCTATTATTTTAGCGTATGAATCTAAGCCTATGTATTTTAGCATCATAATGGAAGAGAGTATGAAAGCAGTAGGGTTAGCTATATTTTTTCCTGCTATATCGGGAGCTGATCCATGGACAGGTTCAAAAACTGCTATATTTCTGCCTATATTTGCACTTGGAGCAACACCTAAGCCTCCTACTAAACCAGCACATAAATCACTTACTATATCTCCAAAAATATTTGGTAAAACTAAAACATCAAATCTCTCAGGATTAGTTACCAATTGCATACATAAATTATCAACAATGATATCCTCTGTTTTTATGTATGGATAGTTTTGGGATATTTCTTTAAAAGTTTTCAAAAATAATCCATCAGACATTTTTTGGATATTGGCTTTATGTACACAGGTTACTTTTTTTCTGTTATTTTTAATAGCGTATTGGAAAGCAAATGAATGAATCATATAAGAGCCTTGATAAGTAATAATTCTTAAGGTTTGAGCTACATCTGGAGTTTGCATATGTTCTATAGCTCCATAGGTATCCTCTATATTTTCTCTTATAACTACAATGTCTACATTACCAAAACGGGTATTTATACCAGGTAAAGTTTTTGATGGTCTGAGATTAGCGAATAATTCTAGGGATTTTCTGATAGTAACATTAACGCTTTTGTGTCCACCACCAATAGGAGTAGTAGTTGGACCTTTGAGAGCAATTTTATTGCGTTTTATAGAATCAAGGGTATCTTGGGGTAAAGCTGTACCAAATTTTTCGAAACATTCTAAGCCTGCAAATTTTTCTTCAAATTCTACTGGTACTTTAATTGCGTTAAATATGTCTATAACGGATTGACTTATTTCTTTACCTATACCATCACCTTTAATAAGAGTGATTTTTTTCATTATAAGTGAGCTCCTTAGGGGTGATTAGAAAGTATGGATATGACCCTGACGGGATTCGAACCCGTGTCTCCGGCTTGAAGGGCCGGTGTCCTAGTCCTCTAGACGACAGGGCCTTCTTCTATTAAACTTATTCTACAAAAAATATATTTTATCCTTCTAAAAAAATAAAAATTTTACAGCGAAAATAAAATTATAGCTATCAGAGAGAAAATTATTGCTATTAATTGAGTAAGAGTTAGTTTTTCTTTCAAAATTAAAATTCCTAGTAAAACCGATATAACTGGATATAGAGCAGTTAAAACAGTTACCGTTGCTAAGTTACCTTTTTCGTAAGCTTTTAGTAGAAAAAAAGTACCTAAACCGCCTGTCAAACCAGCTAACAAAGCATAAAAAATGAATAATCTTGTATCAGAACCCATATTTGACAATAAACTAAAAGTAAAAAACAAAACAAAAATCATCACTATAATAACTCCTATTGTTTGAAAAATGAAAGCTATTTTAGGATCAAGTTTAAAAGTAGCAATTTTCATAAAAAGCCCAGAAATACCCCACAAAAATAAACTAATAAAAGAAAACATAACCCACCACTCTAACTTCATATTTTTTTATTTCTACATTTTTAACTTGAAGCCTTTAGGTTAATAGGTTAAAATTTCTTGATCTAGTTTTTTCTAATAACTATTACCTGCTCTGTTTGATGAATTGTCTTATACAAAATAACTTCATTATTATAAAGTATACCTATAGGTATACCTGAAGGAATATTATAATATCCCTTGGTTTGTACGTAACTATGAACAAGAAGCTTAAGCTTATCTGCTTGATCCATAGAAAAAAATTCTATTTTTGAAGTTCTCTTTATAAAACCCAAAACATTTAAATTATAAATATTATTTACAACCTTGGCAGGTAATTGAAAATTTATAGAGTCTATATATCTTACTTTTGATAAATTAGGGGATACTTTTTCTACTATACCTAAAAAATTTTTATCGTTTGCAACTATATCGAAAGGTTTAATATTATCTATTGTTTGTATATAAAAAAAATCACCTGAGTAGTAAATAACTGGAGATATACCTATTATTTTGACAGAATATAAGTGCTTTGTAATTTCAGAGTTATACAATGGATTATTGTAAATGATTGATTTTATTATATTTTGATGTTCTTTGTCGTAATAAACTGTTGATATCTTTTTTAATGTAATAATGGATAATAATTCGAAAGACAGAGAAAAAAAATTAAATTTTATAGCTACCAATTCATAACTAAAAAATAGAATCAATAGAAGAGCTAATTTACTTGTAGTAAAAACTTTTTGTTTCATTTATTTTATTTTTAAACTGCCATTAATTTTATCCTTTAAAGGGACAAAGAATACAACAAAAAATTATTTTATTATGAAAAAAGAAGTAGTTTTAAAAATAGAGGGGATGGATTGTATAGGATGCTCTAAAACCATAAAAGAAACATTAACCAGAAAAATGAATCAAGAAATAGATTTTTTAGATATAGACTTTAGCAGCCAAAAGATGTTTATTAAACTCAAAGAAACCGTCCCCCTAAAAAAAACAACAGAAAAAATAATAAATGAAATAAAAAATTTAGGATACGGTGCTAAAATAGAAAACAACTTAACAAAGGAAGAAAAAATCTCTATTTGGAAATTAGTAAATTTAGTATTCGCAATCATATCTGCAAGTTTAATCTTTGTTATCTCAATGATATTTAAAGATTTAATGCACCATAATTCAGTGGTTAAAACTATTGTTTTGATATTAGCAACATTAGTGCAGTTTATTAGCGGATTTAAATTTTATAAAAATACTTTCTATGGCTTAAAAAACAAAACCCTAAATATGGATTCTCTTATAGCTATATCTACTACCACAGCTTATCTATATAGTCTATATGTTTATTTTAAAGGTTTTGGTCATCTATACTTTGAAACCTCTTCTTTAATTATAGCTGTTGTACTGCTAGGTAATTACATAGAAGAAAATTACAAAAAAAGGGGACAATTTTCAATATTAAACCTGTTATTATATAAGCCTCAACAAGTTAACATCTATACTCAAGAAAATATAATAACTATCGATGTTGATCAAATAAAAGAAGGTCATATAATGGAAATATCTAAAGGACAAAGTATACCAGTTGATAGCAAAATAATAGAAGGGCAAGGAATATTCGATCTTAATTTAATTTTTGGAGAAACAGAACCCGTAAAACTTAAAGCTGGTGATATTATAAATGCAGGAAGCATTCTAATAGATGGAACAGTAAAAATTCAAGCTTTATCAGATTATAAAAACAGTTTTTGGAAAGCTATGGAAAACACTATATATAATTTTAATACTAAAAGATCTAACTATCAAAAATTTATCGATAAAATTTCAGGTAATTTTGTTATCATAGTAATAATCTTCGCAACACTTAGTTTTATTTTTTGGTATACTACAGGTAATCCATCTTTAGCTTTAAACTCGTTTATATCTACTTTAATTATAGCTTGTCCCTGTGCAATAGGATTAGCTTCCCCTTTAGCTATTAATAAAGGAATGTTAGAAAGTGCGAGAAAACAAATAATAGTCAAAGATCCCTATGTATTTGAAAAAATAGCTAAATCCAAAATCTTTGTATTTGATAAAACAGGTACAATTACTAACAAAAACGTCCTAATAAAACAACTAAAAATATTACATAAAGAAGAAATAGGAATAACCTATGAAGAATTAATTTTATCAGCTGTTAGCAGATCTAAACACCCATTATCAATCTCCATTAAAGAATACCTTACTTCTTCTCATAAACTAAGTACCTATAAATCCATAAAAAAATATCCTTTAGAAGATTTTAAAGAACTAACCTCCTTAGGCTTAATAGCTAAATCGAAAAATTTAACTCTATATCTAGGCAACACAACTCTCATAGAAGAAAATTGTACTTTCTTAAAAATAGATAAACAATTTGAAAATTTCGATAATTATGTTTTAATAACAGAAAACCAAAGAGTTTTATTTTTAGCAGGAATAGATTACTTAGAAGAATTAAACCCTTATATAGAGGAAATAATTAAAAACTTAAAAGATAAAAAAGCAAAAATTTATGTGCTTACAGGAGCTAAAAAGGAGTCTGCTATTAAATTAGCAAATCGAATTGATATAGATATTAATCAAATAATTTACTCGGTTAATGCAGTAGATAAAGTAAAAGTAATAGAGAACCTTAAAAAAGAAGGAATAGTAGTTTTTATAGGAGATGGATTAAATGATAGTCTAGTTATGAATTCAGCAGATGTAGGTATATCTTTTGAATACGGAAGTGATATAACTCAAAACTCAGCTTCAGTAATACTTAAAAACATTAGCCAATTAAAACAATTAATAGAAATATCACAACAAGTTTTTAGTAAACTTAAATTTAACTTAGCTTGGGTATTTGGTTATAACGTTTTATTTATTCCAGTAGCTATGGGATTTTTCGTAAAAATAGGAATAACTGTTAACCCAGTATTAGCAGCTATATTGATGGTACTAAGTGATTTTAGTTTGTTAGCTTTTAACTTAAATAATTTATACTTTGCAAAAAATAAATAATAAATCTAAAAAAAATAAAGAATAACTTAAAAACTATGAAGTACTGTTTT
>CALFWH010000157.1 GCA_937927985.1 uncultured bacterium
TTAAATAATTATAAATTCCGCTATGGTTAGGCACAAAAGTAATAAAATCAGTATCTTTATAAAATTCCTTTACATGAGACAAAAGATCAACAATCTTTAACAATAAATATATTTTATTTTTAAACTTATAGTAATTGATTAAATCTTTTACTTCAGGATAAAGAAATAAAAAATAAAGATTATCGAAATATACTTTACCCAGATCTATTTCAAAAAAAGAAGCTGGTAACTTTCTTAAATTAATTTTACTATAAAAATCTTTATCACAATTATTACAAATGTAATCAATACTAAAATATCCACAAAAATCACAAACACTATCAAAAAAGATAGTTCTGTAAGCTAAAGTATAAGAATTTACTAAATATTTTATTAAAATTGAATTAATCATTTTCTTTTTTCATTCTTTTGTATTCAGCTACCACGTCGTTAATCAAGCTACTTGCTCCTATTCTGTAATATTTTGGATTTATAAACAAATCTCCTAGAATTTCGTTAAGCATAATAGTATAGTTAATTGCATCATTAGATGTGCGGATACCTCCAGCAGGTTTTATACCTATTTTATTACCAGTATAATAATAAAAATCCCTAATAGCATATAACATAACCAAAAAGGCATGTAAAGTAGCACCAGGAGTTATTTTACCAGTAGATGTTTTAATAAAATCTGCACCAGCAAATATTGATATCAAACTTGCTAGTCTTATATGTTCATAACTAGGTAACTCACCAGTTTCCAAAATAACCTTTAAATGGGCTCCATATTTATTACATATTTCTTTAGCTTTAGCTACTTCACTATAAACCAAGTCGTAATCACCTTGTAACAAAGCCTTTCTATTAATAACAATATCTACTTCATCTGCTCCTTCTGATAAACAATACATTAATTCTTTTTCCTTAATAGACCAATCAACTTGTCCACTTGGAAAATAAGTTGAAACACTTGCAATTTTAACATCTTTATTACCAATTTTACTTAAAACTTCTCTAGCTTTTCTAACTAAAGAAGGATATACACACACTGCAGCAACAGAAGGTAAATCTTCATCTGGATTCACAGCCTTATAAACCAAATTTTCAACTTTGTAATCGGTATCACTACCCTCTAAAGTTGTTAAATCTATACACGAAACTATAAATCTTAAAACCCATAATCTAGAATACCCCTTTACACTTCTGCTTAATGAATTTCGAATTACTTCATTTATCATATTAATATCTATGGGACAATATAATTCTTTTATTATTTTCATGATTTTCAAATCTCCTTCCATAATTTAAACAAATCTTCTAAACTATTGACTTTAAAGAATTCCATATCTTGTATTATATCTTCTAAATCAGGATATTCTTGTAAAACCGTATCTTTACTAAAATTTGAATAAACCTTCCTTATAGAAAATTTACTACTTTCTGTTAAAAACAATCTATACTTACTTTTGGATATAGGCTGTATATTAGAATATAAATTTAAATTACCTATAAAAATTGATCTTTCTGGAGGAATAAGTAAATAAGAAGACAAGATAGAAACTGCAATAGAGAAATCAAGATGATTTGATAAAACTCTTAGGGCTCCATTGATTGACATCACAATATCGTATCTATATAAATCAAATCTTAAGAATTTTTCAATAATAGATATAATTACCATTACCTTAACACTATCTATACCCCAAATTATTCTTTTAGGTTTTTCTAGATAAGATTTATTAACTAAAGCTTGGATTTCTAGAGGTATTAACTTAGTACCTTCAGAAAACAGAGCAAAAACAGATCCTGGTTTACTGCCAACATTTTCAAATTGTAAATAATTATCTTCTTTAAGGCCTTTTTCGGTCATAACAAAAACCCCAACTTCATCAGTACTGCCATATCTATTTTTCAAAACCCTTATAACCCTATAATCTTCTCTGCTTTCAAAAACTAAAACTACATCTACCATATGTTCTAAAAATTTTGGTCCTGCAATATACCCACTTTTAGTTATATGAGCCAAAATAATAAATGTTTTTTGATGTTGCTTTATAAATTCATTTACTTTGTCTATACAATATTTAACTTGAGAAATAGAACCAACTGGTACATTACCTAAACTTAAAGATTTAATAGCTTGTATAGAGTCTATGATAATTAAATCAAAATCTTTTGAAACTTCTATAATTTCATCAATATTTACACTATCAAGTAAAAAAAAATTCTCAGGATAATCATTAAATAATCTGTCAAATCTCATTCTTATATTTGTGTAGTTTTCTTCTGCAGAAACATAAAGCACTTTATTTTTTTTGGATATATTATAAGCTATCTGAAGACATAAAGTAGACTTTCCTATCCCTGGACTGCCAGCTAATAAAACTACTGTGTTTTTATATATTCCCCCTCCTAAACACCTATTCAATTCATTATAGCCTGTATCAAAAATCTCTGCTGTTTGTTTAGTTATATCAGTTATTCTAACTGGTTTATTATAATCTTTAGAAATATTTTTTTCATTTTCCGAATCTAGAATAAAACTATCCCAACTTTGACAGTTAGGACATTTCCCTAGCCAATATTTTGAAATATAACCACAGTTAAGACATTTATACTGTGTTACAGTTTTTTTCATAAATTCATTAAAATTCTCAAAAAATTCCTATAAAATAGGAATCAATTTTTATGAAATAGAGCTTTCAGATGTATACAATAAAGGAGCGATAACAACAGATTTATAAGGGTTTTCACCTATAGAATAAGTTGTGACATAATTATTATCTTTTAATGCCATATGAATTATTTTTCTTTCAAAAGCTAACATTGGTGGTAAAGTAACAGGTTCTTTCTTTTGTTGTACTATTTTAGCAGTTTTAATAGCTAAATCTATTAAATGTTTTTTTCTTTTTTCTCTGTAATTATCACTATCAATTATAACATGATTTCGTTGATCTTTAGGTAAATTTTTATTTATA
>CALFWH010000158.1 GCA_937927985.1 uncultured bacterium
ACCATTATCTTTAAGCGTATGTAAATAATCCTCTATTTCTTTGGGTAAATCTTTTTTATGCCATGGTACAAGGGTATTATCTAAATCAATTAAAATCGTATCTATTTGCATTTTTCTTAACTTCGACATTGGTATTTTATAGATTTTGTCGTATATTAAGGTAGGAATTAAAAAAATGAGATTTCTTTTTAAAAAAGTTTTGAATTTATTTTTTATTTTATTAATTATTGCTTTCATTTATCTCCTTCTTCTTTTCCTTTAAAATCTATTTCATGTTTAACCTGAGGATATGGGATTGTAGTATTATTTATCCAGTATAAGGTTATTTCTTTTGATTCATTAGGTTTGAGGGATTGGAAAGTAAAGATTTTTTCTTCAAGTACTTCGTTAGCTGGGCTAACTACTTTTATTTTTATTTTTATATCATAGATGGTTTCTTTGTAAAAATTTTTAACCTTGGCAATATATCTCAATTCTCCTCTGTTGTTTCTATCTTCGTAAAGAGGATTCTCTTCAATTATTTTAATAGCGTCTTTAGGGATTGAAGGTTTTTGACCTGCTTCTATCTTCTTTTTATCTTTAGAGTAAATCTCTTTATTGGTATCATATACTTGTTGAAGAGTTTTATATACTTCTTGAGCTACTAGGTCAACCTTTTCTTTATTATAGTAATCTACTATAAAAGTTTCTTTATTAAATTCTACAGTAGCGCCTGTTAGACTGGCTAATTCAAATAAATCTATAAAAACTTTTGAATCCTGTAAAATTACGTATTTCAAAGGTCTATTATTAAAGTAAACTAAACTACTAAATGAAGAGGGAGGAACTATATTGTTATTACTTAAAACGTAATAATTCCCTTGATTATACATTTTTAAATTTGTCATCTTAACTAACTCTTTTACTTCAACATATACCCTACCTGCTTGATATATATATTTGCCTTTGTAAGGTTTATTATGAATAAAAATATATAACTCCTGAGCTACAGAGAAAAGAAAAATAAATAATACAAAGCTAATAATTATTAAAACTTTGCTAGTTTTTATCATTTTTACCCCCTCTTTAAAAAATTTTGAAAAATTTTTGTATTATTTTTATCATTTATTATTTTCTATCCCTTTATAGATTACTCCTTTTTTGAAAAAAATAGTTAAATAATTAAAATAAAGGAATTGTTTTCAGACTATAGAAATTATTAAAATGTAATCAATAATAAATTAATTTAAAATAAAGTAATTTAAAGGTAGGTGCAGTAAATGATAAAAAAATTGAGTTCAAATGAAAAAAGAAAAATAAGACATAGAAGATTAAGGGAAAAAATAAAAGGTACTCCAGTTAGGCCCAGATGCAATGTTTTCAAAAGTAATAAACATATCTATTTACAAGTTATTGATGATATAAATTCAAAGACATTAACACATGCTAACTCATTAGAAAAAGATCTAAGAGAAAAATACTATAATAAAGAATTAAAATATCGAGATTTAATAAAGGAAGTCGCTAAAAGGTTAGCAGAAAGATGTAAAAAATTAAATATAACAAAGCTAGTTTTTGATAGAGGTGGTTATAAATATCACGGAAATATTAAAAAAATAGCAGAAACTTTAAGACAAGAAGGAATAGAATTATAGGAGGTAACTATGATTGAAACTTTAGAATCTTCTGAATACCAAAGTGTTTTAGTGTCACTTAGGAGAGTTACCCGTGTTATGAAAGGGGGTAAGCGTTTTAGATTTAGTGCTTTGGTAGTAGTAGGAGATGGACAAGGAAATGTTGGAGCAGCCTTAGCTAAAGCCCCTGAAGCCCTACTAGCAATCAGAAAAGCAGAAAATAAAGCTAAAAAGAATGTCTTTAAAGTCCCTATCATTAATAATACATTACCCCATGAAGTAGTAGGTAAAAACACAACCTCCATAGTTTTACTAAAACCAGCAGGTAAAGGTACAGGGATTATCGCTTCAATGCCAGTCAGAAGTGTACTAGAAAAAGCCGGTTATAAAAATGTACTTACTAAATCCTTAGGTAGTAATAATCACATAAACCTAGTATGGGCTACTATAGACGCTCTAAAAAAATTAAAAACAAAAGAAGAATATCAGGAAATACTATCTATATCCTCAACAGACGATGAATATTCTCAATACCTCCACAAACAAAAAGAAGAAAATAATCAACAAGAAAGAAAACAAAAACCTCAATATGAAAAAAATCAACAAGTTGATAAAGTCGATAAACAAGAAAAAAAAGAAAAAATCGAAAAAAGTGAAAAAAATTACCAAGAAAACCAAAATAAAAGATTCGAAAAACGTAATCAGGAAAAAAGAAATTTTGAAAAGAAAAATTTTAAAAATAAAACATAATCTGTAAATAAAGTAGGTGATAAAAATGTTAAGATTACAAAACTTAAAGCCTTTCAAAAATAGTAAGCATAAAAGGAAAAGAGTTGGAAGAGGATTAGGTAGTGGTCATGGAGTAACGGCAACTAGAGGAACAAAAGGACAAAACGCAAGAAGTGGTGGTGCAAAACCCGAATGGTTCGAAGGCGGTCAAAACCCCTTATATCTAAGAATACCTTCCAAAGGATTTACCAACATCTTTAAAAAAGAATATCATATAGTAAAACTGCAAGATCTCAATATCTTTCAAGATAACGAAATTATTACCCCAGAAAAACTCCTTAAAGCAAATTTAATAAAAGATCTCAAAAAAGAAATAAAAATCTTAGGTAATGGTAATTTAACTAAAAAAATAGAAATTCATGCACATAAAATAACCAAAAAAGCTCTTGAAAAACTACAAAAATTAGGATCTAATTTCGTTAAGTTACCCCCACTTAAAAAGAAATTCAAAAAAACTAAAAAATCAAAAAAATAAAAAAGAAATAAAAAATTAAAATTGTCCATATAGTATCAAGTGAAAATAGAGAATATATTAACTAACG
>CALFWH010000159.1 GCA_937927985.1 uncultured bacterium
AAAAAGGTAAGTAGAAAGCAGACATTATCAGGTATAAATAAGCTACTTCCATCCTTATAGAGGGATTAATTAACTGAGCAAAAAATGGTAAAAATATCAAAATAGCTTTAAAAATAGTGAATCTAAAATCCAAGAGAATTACTAGAGCAAATAGGCTTTGAGCTGCAGTTAAAAAAATTTCATGATTTTGCAATTCATCTAAATACATTGGGCTTCCTTTATGCCCGTGATAAACTAGAGAAATAAAATAAACTAATGGAATAAAACCAACCAAAAGAGTCCATTGATTTATTTTTGAAGAAACAACAGTAGTAAAAGAATCAGTAGCCATTAACTTCCAAGCGAAAATAGAAACCACAATTATTTCTGGTGATTCTGAAGCTATCGGAGCTATCCATTGTACCATCAAAAATTTAGCTAATTTAGCATCAAATCCAAAACTTTCAGCAATTCTAGTACCCAAAACTAACAAACTTTCACCAAAAGCTTCAGCAGAAGAAAGAAAAACTAATCCAGAAAATAAAAACATCACAGTTATGAATACTTTTTTGGTAGTAGATTTCAACTGCGATATATAATGAGCAGGGCCCTCTAATTCTGGTTCCCTTTTACCCATCTTGGTTGCCCAATAAATATAAAAACCAAAAATAAAAAACAAAACCAAAGTATCTATTAAATCAAGTTTATTTTTTATAGGAATAATAAAACAGTAAATAGTAGAAGCTAACAAAAATATAATCTCCAAAATATTTGATTTTTCCATTTTAATATGTGTAGGTAAATCATTTCTTTTTTGTTTAAAACGAGAAAGTAAGTAAATAATAAGTATAAGTGGCCAAACTATTCCTATAAGCATTCTATTTGCTCCAGTCATATTACTTATGGCATAATGTGTATAATCAGGGTTATTTCCAGCAACCCAAGTAAAGTAAATATCAACAACATATTCGGGTATAATATTAATAATAGCAATTAAGGCAAGCACAAGGTTTGGGGGCAGATATTCCTGACTACTTTCAGCAGCCCAAGATATAAGAAAAGCTCCAGCTATTATTGAAAAACCCGTCATAAAAACCGATATCAAAGAATACTCCTCATAATCCCAATGCCAAAAACCTAACAAACTACCCACCTTTATAACCAACCATGGCAACGGAACTAAAAACATTAATATTATCCAATACAAATACTTCTTGTTTAAATTTTCATCATTTAAACTTTCACTCATAAAACTAATCCCTCAAAAAACTTTATCTAAAATGATTTTTTAAACGATTTAGTTTATAATTTCTTCAAAAAAATTTCATCTCCTTTAAATTTCCTTCAAAATAGCTAAAATAAAAGGATAATTACAACAAGATAAATAATAGTATTAAATAATCAATTACAAATGAAAATCAAGCTAGGTAAATATATAAATTCTTTCTTAGTTCTAATTGTAATACTTTATAGTTTGCTACCTGTATTTTTTACTTTTATTTTTTCAATTCTTCCTAATAAAAGTATTTCACAAGGTAGATTTAGTGAGTTTACGCTAAATAATTACCTTTATATCTTAAGTAATCCTGATATTTTACATTATGTATATAACAGCGTAGTAGTATCAATTACTTCTGCTACTTTAACTACTTTACTGGGATTCATTCTAGCTTATTCTGTAGTTAGAAAAAAATTACCCTTTCATAATTTTTTTGAAAACTTATTCTTATTACTGAATACATTTTTAGTTTTAGGAGTTTTAATTATAGTACCAATATTTGAGATAATTGTCAAAGTAGGACTTTTCAATACTTTGATTGGATTAATAATAGTTTATACTTCTTTAGGTTTTGTTTTTTCTTTCATTTTGCTTAGCAGATTCATAAGCAACTTACCTAAAGATTATGAGGAATCTGGGTTAATAGAAGGTATGAACGATTTACAAATAATTTTCTTAATAGTTTTACCCATAATAAGGCCTGCAATAATAAGCGTATGGATACTTCAGTTTATTGGTTTTTGGAATGAATTCATATTTGCATTAACTTTAACTAATGAAAATATAAAGAGGACTCTTACAGTAGGTATTACCTTAATAAGTGGATCAGATATATTTGAAATTCCATGGGGAATGATTATGGCAGGAGTTTTTATCTCAATCCTACCCCTACTTATAATAGTCTCACTACTAGAAGAATACCTAGTCAAAGGAATATCAGGTAAATAAATCACTAATTATTTTAACTTTACTAATAATGTACTATGAATTACTAATTAAACATCTAATACAGAATAATCAAAAAGATAAAAATAATCTACTAAATGAATATGATTATAAAATTCTACTAACAGATGAAAACTTAACAATAAATGAATTAAACTTTATAAATCAAAATCTAAAAGAAAGTGAATACGAAAATTATCTAATACTTAATCTTCAAAATCTTAACCTATTGATTGACCTATTAAATAAAGATTCAATCTTCTTAAAAGTAGGACAAAAAATATCAATTCAAGAATTAATAGAAATCTTAGAAAACTCAGGTTATAAAAATTCTACCGAATCCATAGAAAAATATACCTTCCAAATAAGAGGAAACATAATAGATATAAACTCTAACAATTCAGTAAGAATAGAAATAGAAGACGATCAAATAGAATCAATTAGAATATTTAATCCCTCAACTTTAGTAAGTATAAAAAAAATCCAATCAATCATTATTCCTTTATTAAACAAAACAAACATAATTCTTAAGCACTACAATTTAGTTTTTTTTATTTTACAAGAAAATCAGGAAGATATAGCTTTAAACGTACTTTCAAGACAAATAAAAAAAATAGAGGAAGAAAAAGGAATAAAAATTTCTTGGCAACTAAAAAAAATTATCCCCCCAAAAAATATATCTAAAGTAAACTTATCAACTCTAATCTCTTTACTAAAAAATGAAAATTATAAGCTAATTTTTTCTAATCATAAAGCTTACAAAGAATTTATAAACTTCATTACTACTTACCTTAGTAAAAAGAAAATTAAAATAGAAAATCTAGATACTTCAAATATAGATATCCTAAATCAAAGTAACTCTACTGGTTACATAGACCATACAAACAAAATAATATATTTAACAGAGTATGATTTTAACCAAAAAGAAGAACCCCTATCCATAGATATTCTAGAATCAATAAAAGAGTTTAAAGAAGGTGATTTAGTAGTTGTAGAAGGTTACGGTATAGGTATATACCTAGGTACTCAAAAAATAAAAATAAAAAACACTATAGAAAAAGAATTCGTAGTAATACAGTTTAAGAAAAATAGAAAAATGTATTTTTCTATAGAATACGTTAACTTACATAAATACATATCTTCAGAAAAAATTTCAGAAAAAATAAAGGAAAAAATTCTTTCTATACCTTCTTTTAAATCTTGGCAAAGAAAATTAGAAAAGATTTATGAAACTGTCAAAAGCATCGGTAATCAAATATTAGAAATAAATTCTAAAAGATTTTCTTCTCAAGCTTATAGATTATTACCTAATGAATATGATAGTTTAATCGAAAGTAGATTTAATTATATTTTAACAATAGACCAAGAAAGATCAATAAATGAAGTTTTAAGAGACTTAGAATCTCCTTTCCCTTCTAATAGATTAATTTTGGGAGATACTGGTTATGGAAAAACTGAAGTTCTAATAAGAGCAATAGCAAGATGTTTATCAAATGGTTATAAAGCTTTACTTTTTGTACCCACTACTATTCTTGCTATCCAACATTTTCAAAATATGACCGATAGACTTAAAGAATTCAAAATAGGAATATATTCTTCACTATACAAGAAGAATTATGATTTAGAAGAAGCAGATCTTTTAATATCGACTCCTATAACCAAAAAAAATTTTTCAAATGAAAATGTAGCTTTATTGATAATAGATGAAGAGCATTTGATGGGGGTATTATTCAAAGAAACATTAAAAAAAATATTTCCAAAAGCCCATTTCATATATTCATCAGCTACTCCAATACCACGCACCTACTTCTTAGCTAAAACAGGTATATTAGACATTTCAATTATTCAAACTCCACCTCAAACAAACAAAAAACCTTTAACTTTAATCTTAACATTTTCTAGCAAAAATCATAAACTAAAACTCATCCAAACAATAATAGATAAATCAATAAGTTCAAATTTAAAAATAATTTATGTTAACAACGATATAGAAGAAATTTATGAAATGTGGTATATTTTTAAAAACTATTTACCAAATAAAAACATCTCTGTTATTCATGCCAAACTCAATTCAAGAATTATTCAAAAAACATTTATAGATTTTCTAAATGGGAAAATAGATATAATCTTATCAACAACCATAATTCAATCTGGTATAGATACACCAGAATTCGATGTAGTAATCATAGATAACAGTCAAAATTTAGGTATATCTCAAATATATCAATTAAGGGGAAGAGTAGGTAGGGGCAGCAAAAATCCCCAATGTTACATAATGATAGATGAAAAATTTTTAGGTAGCCATACATTTGAAAGAATCTCTATTTTTGAAAAAGAAGATATAACCAATGTAGAAATAGTACAAAAAGATTTAGAAATAAGAGGACCAGGAAGTTTATTATCTAAAAAACAATCAGGACATATCCAAGAAGTAGGATTAATACAATTCTTAAAAATGGTAAATGAATATTTAAACAAAGAAGAAAACCTTCCCTTAATAGAATGCCAAGATCCCACTTATTTACCCGATAGTCCAGTAAAAAATAAACTATATCGTAAAATTTTTACTGCTAAAACCTTTGAACAATTAGAAGCAATAAAAAAAGAAATAATTGATATTTATGGGAAAAATCTTCCTACACCTACAATCAATCTACTAAAAATCATAGAATACAGAATAAAAA
>CALFWH010000160.1 GCA_937927985.1 uncultured bacterium
AAAATCAAGTAACCACGGAAAAAACCAAAATATATCCACAAAAAGAAGAAATAAACTCACAAAAACAAAATCAACTAGATCAAATTTTGCAAAAAAAAGAAAAAAACCAATTAGAAGAAATAAAAATAGAAATTCCTCAAGAAAAAATAGAAATTCCACAAGAAATTCCACAAGAAAAAACTAAAACTCCAGAAGAAAAAATTAAAACTCCTGAAATAAAATCTAGTCAAACTATCCAAAATACAAATACTTCTGTAGTAGACTTAGAAAAAGTATTAACCAAACTAGAAACAAAAATAGAAAAAAGTTCAGAAAAAAAACTTGATCAACTCCAACAAAACGTAATATCCTCACTAACGAATGATCCAGAAATAAGTATAGAAATAAAAAAAGAAGTAGATTTACAAGATATAAAAAAATTAGAAGAGGAAAAAAATAAAATCATAAAAAAACTAAATGAACTCAAACTGCAAAAAAGCTTAGGAGAAATATCCTCTCAAGAATACGAAAAAATAACATCAGAGTTAAAAACAAAATTAGAAGAAATTAAATCTCAAATAGAAAAAATAAAAGGTAAATAACATTAGATCCAACTATCTTTTATCTAAAACTTTAATAGAAGAATATCTCAACCAAAAACCCAATCAAGCCGTAAAGCTTTATATTAATCAAAATAGTATTAATCTACCCCAAGTAAGGATACTAATAAAATTAGCAAAGCAAACAAAAGTACCTATTTTAGTTACCAACTTTACAAAATTTTCAAACCTTACTAAAAATAAAAACCATCATTTTTTGTTAGAAATATCTGATTTTAGGTACAGCTCCATACAAGAAATAGAAACTAAAAAAACAACACTAAACATTATACTATTTGCTTATAAAGTAAAGGATCCTCGTAATCTAGGAGCAATTTTAAGAACATCAACCGCTTTTGATATAAAAGGAGTAATAATAACTTCAAAGGATAGCTGCCCAGTCAATCAAACAGTCATAAATACAAGCAGAAATTCACAAATCCCAGTAGTAAGAGTAAACAATTCTATAGAAACTATACAATATTTCAAAAATAAAGAATATAAAATTCTTTGTCTAGACAATAAAGGTCAAATTAGATTAAATTCTATAAAAAAACTTGATAAGAAAATATTACTAATATTAGGGGGAGAAAAAGGAATAGACCCTAAAATAAAATCACTATCAGATACAATAAACATTCCAATAAAAAACGTAGAAAGCCTAAATACTTCAGTAGCTTTAGGAATAACTTTATATCATTTTAGTTGTCTTTTATAAAATTGGCCCCCCAATAAGAATAAAATATAAAACTAATTTTTACATTTTTTTTACAATTTCAGTAAATCTATAAAAAACAAAAACGTATAAACGAAAAAGCAGACTATTGCAAAAAAGGAGGAAAAAAAAATGAGAAAGTTAATGAATAAAATGATTCTTGGAATATCACTAATGTTATCAGCTTCTTTAGCAGGGGTAAACGTTTCCCCCGTAAGTATATCACCTATAACAATATCGCCCGTTAGTATTTCCTCTACATATATAAGCCCCATACACATTCATAATGTTAGTATAAGCTATTCAAGCTATAATCCAGTAAACGTAATAAGAACAATAAATATAAATTCAGTTACAATATCTCCTACAAATATAAGTAATTCTACTCAAGTTAGAGGAGTTTATGTAAACTACTATGATCCTTACAAAATTCTTAAAAATTCTTATCAAAATATAAGAATAAGCTATTTTAATAACCAAACAGGGGAATTCAGTAACTAAATTAATTCGATTCTAAATTTTGATCCTGTGGATTTTCACTGCTGTTAATATAGTTGAGTAAAGAATCTAAGTTTTGGGTTAAGACTTCGTCGTCTTCGGATTCTATTGATTGATTTATAGCTAACAGAATATTATCTAATTCGGGATCTCCCGTGGTTTCTATTTCTTGAAGATAATTCTCTTCTTCTTGATCTTCTTCCTGATCTTCTTCCTGAGAAAAATTTTCTATTTTTTCAAATTCCTTTTCTACACCAACAGGGAGATCTTCTTCCTCACTTTCTAAAATTTCAACTATGGTATCAATTGAATCTATTATTTGCTGTAGTTCATTTTCAAGTATTTTTAATTCTTCCAAGTTTTGTTCAGAAAATTTTTGATTTTCTATAAAAGATAATATTTCTTGTAAAGATTTTTCTAACTCTTGGAAAATATAACCAATATTTGAAACAAAATTATATTCATCAGGAATATCGGTTAAATCTGAAAGATTTTCATTTACGTAGTTCATTAATTCTTTTATTAATATTTTTATGCTTGTTGTTGTTTTTGACAGTTTACTTAGGTTATTTTCTTTTACAGCCTCAAGTATTTGGTTATTTATTTCTTGTATTTTTTGTTCTATTTGATCCATAATCACCTCCATAATCTAAAAGGCTATAAATGGTGCAAACTGATTTACTGCGTACAGTAAGGGTTGATTTTGATTTAGATTTCCGATTAATCCTCCTAGGACAGCACCAGTTATTCCTCCGATTAATCCACCAGCTGCTAATCCTGCAATAGCTCCAATAGGTCCTTCCATTAGCATACCCATACCGAGGCCTAACATTGCTCCACTAACAGATCCTCTCATTAATCCAACTGTAGCAGGAGATATGTTAGTTAAGTTTTCTCCTACTGCTTGGGATACTAACTGTCTTACTTGAGGAGATAAATCTATTTTTTGAGCTATTTGAATATATATTTGTTTTAGTATTAGTTTTTGAAATTGAGATTGAGGGGAATTGGGGTTACTTAATATCTGTTGAGCTAGACTAGTTAAAGCTTGTTCTGCTTGTTGTTTTATATTTGTTGGCCTAAATATTGATGAAACTGCTGGGCCTAGTGGACTACCTGCTAATCCCGTACCAGCTGCTAATGAACCCAGTCCAAATCCATTAAACATCTGCCTTTGTGAACCTAATAAATTACCTGTTAACATAAACATTCCACCGGTTAACATCATAGACATTCCAAGCATTGGATTAATCATTCCCAAACTCAAACCTGCAAACATAAAATTCATTCCCATGTTAGTAAAAACATTTGGCATTCCCATTGGTGGCATACCCATACCTAGCATACCCATACCTGGTACACCCATACTTGGCATACCCATACCTGGTACACCTATTGACGGTATACCAAGTCTTGGAATACCCATTGGTGGAATACCCATTGGTGGAATACCTATTGGTGGTATCCCTAACCCCGGCATACTAACTGGTGGTATACCTATTGGTGGAATAGCAGGATTTTCCCCCAACATTCTTAATCTCATAATAATATTATGAATCAATTGCTGGTTCATTTGTATTTGATTTATAGTTATATTTTTTCTTTCCCTTATAGAATGTAAATTATTTCTTACATTTTCAATATACTTCATTGTTTCATTTTTTAGCTTTTCAAGGAAATTAATTCTTTTATCCATAAGGTTTTGCATTTTTTTCATGTGATTAGCTTTATTTTGCATTAATTTAGATTTTTGTTCAAGTACTTTCGCAGCTTTTTTAAGGATTTTAGAAACCATTCTTAAAGCTTTAGCAGCCATTCTTAAAGCAGCTGCAATAGCAGGCCCAACAAAAGGAATTGATTGTGCAGCAGCTGCTGCAGCTTCTAAGCCCTCAGCAGCCCTTTCCAAAGCAATTGACATCTTATCAACTGCTTTACTTGCTAAATCTAATGCTTTAGAAAACCCTTTAAACTTTAATTCTTTACCTTTAAATAACATTTTTCTCGTTTTAGCAAATGAAGAAGCTTCATTAAATTTAAATAAATCCATCTGTAATCTCATTAATTTCTGCATTTCAAATTGCTCCCCCATACTTAATATATTTAGATGGGATATTAATTGATTTTGATTAGAATAGCGATTATTTAACATTTCAGCTAGCTGATTAACATCATGAATTTGCATAATTCCAAATAATTCATAATTTGACATAGTATTAAAACCTATATTACCACTTAAAGAACCTACTAATCCACCTATTAACCCCTCAGGACCAAGATTAATGTATGGATTTTGATTAATCTGTTGTTGAGGGATAGATATGTTGAAAACTGTTAGTAAGAATCTAAAATCACCTTGTAAATCAGGGAATTGAGATAAAAGCTTAGCACCTCTGTTATACAGGGCATCCTTTGCTTCCATAGATCCAGAAAAAACATTTAGATTTTTATTGATTTGGGATTCAGTTTTAGATTTTAAATTAAGATGTTTAGATTTCAAATTCTTAAGATTTTTGAGTCCTTTAGTAAGGACTTTTATTTCATTTTTTATTGATTTTATAAGACTCCAAGGTTTAAACATCTTTCCAAGCAAACTTGCTAATTTTTGCTTTAAGGAAGATATTTTATTAGTTAAGGAAGATATACTATTATCAAATTTAGTTATAGATTTAATGAAGTTTTGTCCAACAACTTGGATAGT
>CALFWH010000161.1 GCA_937927985.1 uncultured bacterium
AACCACCAATTTTGGTTTTTGATTATTAGTTTTTAGATTTTTAAGGTTATTAATGATATCGGATGCTTTTATTTGATAATCTGGGGGTTCTAAATTGTAAGTTATGTGTTTTGCTCCAAATAAATTAGAATCTATGTAATAAATAGCAAAAGTAGGATGGAGACTAAAAATTATATCACCTTCGTTAACTAAAATGTGATATATATATCTTATTAACTCAACAGCCCCATTACCGACAGCAATCATTTCCTTTTCAATACCATAAAATTTACTCAAATTATCCAAAAGATAATACATACTATCATCTGGATAAAGATATACTTCTTTAAGATCTTTCTTTAGTTTATTTAAAACTGTTTTATCTATACCGTTAAGATTTTCATTTGAAGCTAATTTTAAAATTTTTACATCCTGATTTTTAAATATTTCTCTTTTTATTTCATCGATAGGTTTTCCAGCTTTATATCTGTTTAAATTATAAGCTTTATGGTTAATTATTTCTTTAATCCACATTTTTCCTCCATGATTTATGATTTAATTTTATTAGTCCAATTTTACTTTAGTTTCATTCTATTTTCATTCTATTTTCATTTTATTTTTATTTTATTTTTATTATTTTACCATTGTAAACGTAGTAAATGCTACTTGGTAAATAGAGCTCTTTAAGATTACATTTCTTCTTTACAAAATCAAGGGTAGTATAGGTAGTAATAAAGTTACGATATGTTTTTATATCAGAATCAAGTTTTTTTAGTAATTCCTGATTAGAGGAGAAAATTTTTTCTAGTTTATTTTTCTCGGATAAGATATATATATAAACTAGTACTAATACAAAAAAAACGAAGAAAAATAATATTTCGAAAAATCTTTTAAAAATGAATTTAAATTGTTCATTTAGTTTAGTATTGGCTTCTTTAAGTTCTTGTTCATCTAATTCCGTTAATATCATAATTAGTTATTTCTTGTAGGACATTAGTATTGTATCCCCCTTCAAGGATAAAAACTATATTTTTTCGAGCTACAGTATCTAATAATATTCTTTTTATTTTATTGATACCTTCTATAGTACAGTTCATATAAGTTATGGGATCGTCAGAATGTATATCATAGCCTGCTGAGACTATTAAGAAATCTGGTTGGAATTGTTCATATATCTTAACAAATTCTTCTTGATATATATTAATTAATTCCTTATCATCAGCGTATATAGAAACAGGGAAATTAAAAGTATAGCCAAATCCTTTTAGACTTCCTTTTTCGGTATGAGATCCTGTGAAAGGGTAAAAGGGATAAGCGTGAGTTGAGAAATAAATTACGCTATCATCTTCATAAAATATTTCTTGAGTACCATTTCCATGATGAGCATCAAAATCCACAATCATTATCCTTTTTGGATTATGATATAATTGTAAATACTTAGCTAAGACAGCAACATTATTCACTAAACAAAATCCCATAGCTTTTTTAGATTCAGCATGGTGTCCAGGAGGTCTTATATAACCAAATCCATAACTAGAATTCTCAATTACCCAATCAACCATCTTAAATAGTAATTCCAAATTACTAAAAACTACTTCTAAGCTATATTTAGTTATATAAGTATCAGGGTCTAAAAAATCCCAGTTTTTAGTATTCCTACACCTAAATTCTAAATTATCTATATAATTATGCACTTTACAAACAATATCGATTATGTCTTTGGAATAATTTAGATCTTTAGAAATGAATAATTTTATGTCTCCTTTTTGATTTTGAATTGATTTATAAATATTTGAAATTATAGTATCAACTCTGTTAGAATTCTCTACGTGAGAATCTAAATTGTGTAAATAATGTAATTCATTAAAAGCTATTGCTATCATCCAAAGTTTCTATACTATCCAATGCAGAAAGTATATAACTCTTTACGAAAGAATTTTTTTCTCTGTTCAACAATTTAGATAAAAGCTCTTTTTTCTTGTTAAAATTAGAAAATAAAACCAAATTTATAAATCCTATTTTACTTTTATCGTCAAACTGATCATATTTTTCATTAAGTAATTCGATCTCTTGATTAACAGGTAATAAACATAATGTTTTAATTATTTCATCTTTTACAGAGGGGTAAGTGTTATCGTAAAAGAGAAGAGATAATAAATTCTTTATAAATTCTTTTTTTCTAAGTAATTGAATAGCTACCAATAGAGCCAATTTTGTGAATTCATCTAAAGATTGATCAAGTAATTTATTATTTATCCATTCTATGTTTTGTGAATCATCAAAAGAACCTAGTACATTACCAGTATAGAATTTTAGAATGGGATCTTTAGTTTTCATTAGATATTGCCAACAAAATTCCATTATTTTATATTTTTCTGATGAGGGTGCTCCTTTTAAAGAGGCTATAGCCTGAATTTTTAAATTTTTTGAGTATCCTTCGGAATCTATTATGTTTAGAATTTTATCTACGAAATTACTAAATAAACAATTTTGAAAAGCTACAAAAGCGTAGTACATATTTTCTTCGTCATTTACTAGTTCTTCAAATT
Source organism: uncultured bacterium (assembly GCA_937927985.1). Classification (GTDB taxonomy): domain Bacteria; phylum DRYD01; class DRYD01; order DRYD01; family DRYD01; genus DRYD01. The sequence continues at coordinate 2,529 of CALFWH010000161.1, forward strand.
TTGACTTTATGTAATCTTTATCATGTATATATTTAGCCATCATACCTAAGATATAAGCCATCTCATATCTAACGTAATTAGGTAAGTTTTTTTTGTAGATTTTGGAAATAGGCCACCATCCTTCATCAAATAAACCATTAAAGATAATTCTAATTTTTTCTTTATCTAAAAAATCTTCTACATTATCAAAATTAGCTTTAGCTCCTACAATTTCTATCTGACTATAAAGAGATTTATTTATTCCTTTTGTTAATCTTTGGTGAGCTATGGAAAAGGGGTTAACTGTTATTTGATTTTGTCCCACTTTTGCTAAAGAAAGGGTATTTGTTACCCATTTACCTTTCCAATAATTAATCACTGTTTGACCGACAAAACTACCTACCAAACTAATTCCTATCTTTGAAGAATTTCTGTATCCTTCAAAATATAGTGAAATTAAAACATCCGATATATATAAACTAGAAATATCGTTAGCTAAATCAACATTAAATTTTCTTTTAGCTACATATATGAAATCATTATTTAGTTTTTCGAAATCTTGTTTTGAAAGGTTTTGCACTCAGGCCTCCTTATTACCATCCACCTAAAGTCATCATAAATTTTGCTATATAACCTAAAACAGGCAATAATAGATATACGCTAGGAAAAAATAATAAAAGGATAAGAGGTTGGTTTCTATATTGAAAATCTTCCCATTTATAAAAAAGTGATTTATTTATTTTTCTTAGGATCAAACTCCAAAATACATAACCATCAAACCCTTTTAAGGGAAGTAAGTTTAGGGCAAATAAAAAAGCGGACATAAAAGCTAATGTCTGAAAAACAAAGGCTAAATTTAAAAACAAGCTTACTAATATTTTAGATAAAAAAATAACTACAAAAAAACTTCCTAATCCACTAATAGAAACCAATAACTCCCCTAAATCTCTGTTTTTAAAATAATTAGGATCAAAATCTACATACCTTGTCCAACCAATAATAAAATTCCCAAAACTAATTATAGGAGTTAATATCAAAAATAATGTACCTATGGGATCAATATGACTTAA
>CALFWH010000162.1 GCA_937927985.1 uncultured bacterium
TATTTAAAAATACTAATTTTTATTACCCCATACCCATAGCCACAATAATAATAACCTCTATAACGATGCTTTTAATCTTCGGTTTTATAATGTATATCATCATATCTTATAAAAAATATCCTAAATTAGAAATGGTTTCAAAAGTAGGTAAAATTATAAAAATAGAGAAAGAAAAATTAATAGTAAATGTAGAAGGAGTACTATGGGAAGCAATTCCGCTTAACACCAATCTAACCTTTGAAATAAATGAAGAAGTAGAAATCAAGGAAATAAAAGAACTAAAACTCATAATAGATAAAAAAACTTAAAAAAACCTAAAAAAACAAAAAATTCATAAAAAAATGAAAAGATTCATAGGAAGAGTAGAATATTTTGGAAGCTTAATATATGACACAGAAAGAAGAGAATATATTCCTCTGGATCAAGACGGCACCAATATACTACTTAATTTAAAACCCAATATAAACATAGACGACTTATATCATAAGTACTTTTCCTCATTTTTTAGTTATTTTAACTTTAAGAGCTTCATTCAGTTAATACAATCAATTGAAATAATAGATAATCAATACAACTCTAACGCAACATTTATAGAAAATGAAGATCTAGAATTTTATTTAAATAACAGATTTATATCAGCTCCTTTAAAAGTAAGGATAGCCCTTACTTACCAATGTAATCTAAGATGTAGACACTGTTTTTCTAATTCAGGCAAAAAAACTCAACAAGAACTCAATGAAGAATTATCAACCGAAAAAATAATAGACATTTTAGATGAACTAAAAAATAGCGGAGTTTTTTACATATCCTTTGGAGGAGGAGAACCCTTCCTTAAAAAGGATTTCTTCAAAATAATACATAAAGCAAATCAAAACAAAATGAATATATCAATATCCACTTCCCTCACTTCAGAAAATGTAAAAAATTTAATAGAAGAAGAAATCCCAATTCAAGAACTAAAAATATCAATAGAAGCTACCAATTACAAAGAATACATCAACTCCAGAGGGAAAAATCTTTTCGATTCTCTGAAAAATAATCTTGAAATAATAAATAAATACAAAAAAAAAACCAATACCTATATTACATTTTCTTTTGTACTAAACAAACAAAATTATACATATCTACCTAATTTTCTGAATTTCGCAGAGCAATACAACGCTGATTCAATCCTGTTTTATCCAATATATAACGTAGGAAGAGCAGAAAATCATCCAGAACTCATATTATCTAATCAAGAAATAGAAAAAATCCAAAAAATAATCAACAATATGAAAGAAAGAACTAAAATAGAAATAGAATTTTTTTCAATTCCTTTAAAATTTGGGAAATGGGGTCTATATGAAAACTATGGATGCGGATGTGCTAAAACAACAATCTATATATCACCTTATGGTGAAATACTACCAAGTGGAATGTTTATAAAATACAAAGAAAAATTTTCCTTAGGTAATATAAAACAAACTTCATTCAAACAAATATGGAAAAATATAGCTTTAAATCAAATAAATAAAATCTCCCCAGATCCAAATTGTACTGGTTGTAACTATTACGAAGAATGTAAAGGAGGATGCTTATTCAGATCTTTTGACAAATATCAAAAATTCTCCTACAAAGACCCCACCTGCTTAATAAAATAAAAAAATCCAAAATAAATAAAATGGAACAAACAATCTACATAATACTTCAAGATATACAAACCCTAATCCAAAGATTACAACAAGAACCCAACATAACCCCTGAACTCCAAAATACCATAAATCAAACCCAACAAATAATAAAAGAAATAAATGAACACTTAGAAAAAAATGAAGAAAAAGAAATATACAAAAAAATACTCAAACTAAAAACAATAGAATTTCAACTAGTTTTCAATGAAGCTAAAAACTCTAACTTTTACAAATTCTGGGAAAACTTAATAAATAACATAAAGAAAAACTTGGTAACTAATGAAGAATTATACGAATTCTATAAAACAGAAATGAATAAACTCTTAATGAATGCTGAAATAGTAGTCAATATCCTAACCTTAGAAGATGAAGATATAATCTTTAAAACCTTTGTAGATATAATGTTTGGAGAAGCATTTAAAACATATTACAATATTTTACAAAAATTACATAAATTCATATTTAACAGGGAATTAGAAATTTTAGAAGAAATAAAAGAAAACTTACCAACAGTAGTTTTCTATTTTTCACAAATACAAAAACTAATCCCCCCAGAATACTCCGAAAATGTTGAAAAACTACTGGAAAATTCCTAAAAAAAATAAACAAATAAACTAGTAAAATATGAAAATCACTGGATTTATAGGATTATGTAAAAATGTAGGTAAAACTACCTACCTTAATAAATACATTCAGGATAAAAATAACTACATAATAACAAGTATAGGATGGGATGGAGAAGCAATAGATCACATATTTGGAATAAAAAAACCTTCAATAAAAGTCAAAGAAAATAATTTAGTATGTACCTATAGTAACCTTAAACCAACTAACTCAATAAAAATCCTATCCTTACCCATAGAAAATCAATTCTTAGGTAAGTTAGAAATCTATAAAATGACAAAAGAAGATATAGTACAAATAGCTGGCCCCTCAAGCATAACTCAAATTAAAACATTCTTATCAAAAGTCAAAGAAATAAAAGATAAAGAAAAAATAGAAAAAATAATAATAGATGGAGCAGCAGATAGAAGAATATCCCTATCAATAGCAAACCACGTGTACTACATAATAGGACCGACATTTTCCCAAAACCCCCAAAAAATCATAAGAACAATTCAAGGAATTATACAAATTTCCCAAATCCCCATCTATTCAAATAATTCCCAAAATCCTATACCCCTATCTTCTATAAATGAAAAAAATATAAAAAATCTAAACAAAAATGATATATATCTTCTTGATAATCCCTCAAAAATAATAATAAATTATGAACTTATACCCAAAATCCTACAAGAATACCAAATATTCCACAAATCTAAACCAGAAAAATTCACAATAGTAATAAACTCATTCAACGCAGAAACCATGAGTCATACCCTAAACCCAAATGACATCATAAAACATTTTAATCAATCCAATCTACCAATCAATTTCATAACATTAACTTAGTGATTACTCTTATCAACTTAGTAATTAAGTACCTTGAACTATTTTTAATAGGTACCTACTATTCACTATATAACTTTATCATCTCTTTTCTAGACCTTTTTATAATCCCTTATCAATTAACTAAATCAGAAAAACTCATCTCTTTACTTAAAAAATACCTAAAATTCACTCTAATAAAATTACTTGTTTTCTATCAATATTTATTACTTCCAGGAAGATGGATAACATATTTGGAAACCAGAAAATACAAACTACCAAATTCCCAAAATTACACTTATGGAGAAACTCCCTACTTAACATCTTTTCAAATATTACAAGATCTGTTTAGTACAATAAAAAAAGAGGACTACATTTTTATAGATTTAGGTTGTGGAACAGGTAAAAATGTTTTTATATCCTCCGTATTTTTTGATCTACAATCAATAGGAATAGACAATATAAAAACATTCATAAATAAAGCAAATCAAATAAGTACTCTTCTATTTAAAAACCAACAAACTCAATTTATAAAATCTGATATTTTAGAATTCTTAAATTCACCCAGTAATAAAGAAAAATTACAACACAAAAAAATTATTTTTTACATAGCAGCAACTGCTTTTGAAGAAACATTCTTTTATGAAATAATCAATAAAATTCTTGATTCTTATCCCCACTCGGTAATAATAACCATCTCTAAAGCGATAAGCAAAAAAAATATAAACTCTAAAAATACAGTTTTTAATTTAATGAAGAAAAACTATTATTTTGGTTGGGGAAAATCAAGCGTTTTCTTTTACTTAACTATATGTTATCTTCAATAAACTTTATTAATTCTTTTTTGGATACGAACCCAACTATTTGATTAACCTGTTTTCCGTTTTTGAAAATCATCAAGGTAGGTATTCCAGTAATCCAATATCTTTGAGCTATTTGGGTACTTTCATCAGTATTTACTTTAACGAATTTTACTTTATTTGAATATTCTTTTGCTACTTCTTCAAATATCGGTTCAAGCATTTTACAGGGCATACACCAAGGAGCCCAAAAATCAACTATAACAGGTAAATCACTTTTCAATACTTCATTATCAAAATCCGCATCTGTTACATGAATTAAGGCCATTATTTTCACTCCCTTCCTTTTACTACACCTTTACATTGTTAATAATATATTCTATAGCAGATAGAGTTGATTTTTCTAGGAATTCTAAGGTTGCTCCCCCACCAGTAGATACAAAATCTATATAATTACCTATTTCTTGCTTAGATAAGTTTTTGTTTATAAAACTCAAAGTATCTCCTCCACCTACAGATACAAAAGCTCTTGATTTTTCTTTAGCTTTTTTCAAAGAAGCAAGTATTAACATTGATCCATCTTGAAAACCTTTCTCAAATATACCCATTGGCCCATTCCAAAAAACTAATTCCGAATTTTCAATATCTTGCAATTGATCATCATCAAAAATAACATCAACAATTATTTCATTTCCAACTTGATCTATCTCTTTAATTTCTTTATTTTGATAGTTATCGTCAACTGTAACAAATTTGTTAGGCAAAATAATTTTTGGATTGTTAATTAAATCATTAATATCAATATCTTCGTAAAAAGATTTTCCTATATTTTTGCCCATTTGTTTATATATAGTCAAAGCCATAGCTCCACCAATGAAAATTTTATGAGCTTTTATATTTTTAATTAATCCCAGTTTATCCGATATCTTAGCACCTCCTAATATTAGAGTAAACTTTCCTTTAGGATCAGTAAACTTTGTTAAGTTTTCAATTTCTTTTTTAACAAGGAATCCAAAAAAAGTAGGTAAGAAATTACTTATTCCAGCAACGGAAGAATGTACCCTATGTAATGACCCAAAAGCATCATTAACAAATACATCGGCTAATTTAGCAAAATTTTTAGCTAAATCTAAAGAATTCTTTGTTTCCCCTTCAAAAAATCTAACATTTTCAAATAAATAAATCTTACCCCCCTTAAAAACTAATTCATTAAAATTATCCAAAAATTCCACATCAGTATTAAATATTTTGTTTTCATTAATATAAGAATATAAGATTTTAGTAGTATATTTCTTTTTGTCTTCTTCGGTTTTTGGTCTTCCTAAGTGCGTAAGTAATATAATATCACAATTCAAATTTAATAAAAAATTAATAGTTTCAAGACTTTCAATTATCCTAGTATCATCCTTTACCTTTACATCTTGTAAAGGCACATTATAATCTATTCTTAAAATTACTTTTTTATTAACTATTTCATTTTTATACTGATCTATGTATCTAATCATACTAACCTCCTAAACATTTAAAACTTCTTTAACTTTAACCTGATTGTCTTCTATATCTAATAATATTTTAGAATTATCTTTAATTTGTCCTTGAAGGATTAAATTAGAAAGATAATTTTCAATAATTTTAGTAAACGTTCTTTTCATAGGTCTTGCACCATACACATAAGAATATCCCTGATCTATCAAATAATCTTTTAATTCTTGATTAATGTTAATGGTTATATTACGATTTTGAAGTTTTTTATTAAGATTATCAATCATTAAATCAAGTATTTTATAGACATTATCTTTGGTTAAAGGCCTAAAAACTATAACTTCGTCTATTCGATTGATAAATTCAGGTCTTAACCTTTTTTCCAATATTCTTAGGACTTCTTCTTTAATTTTTTCATAAGTTTGGGTTTGGCTTAATTCTCTAATGATTTCACTTGCTATGTTAGATGTCATTATGATGAGAGTATTTTTAAAATCTACGGTTTTTCCGTGACTATCAGTTAACCTTCCATCATCAAAAACTTGGAGAAATATATCAAAAACTTGGGGGTCAGCTTTTTCTATTTCATCAAAAAGCAAGACAGAAAATGGTCTTTTTCTAACACTTTCAGTTAACTGCCCTGCTTCCTCATATCCTACATAACCCGGTGGAGCCCCTATTAACTTAGAAACTTCATGTTTTTCCATATATTCTGTCATATCGAATCTTATAAGTGCGTCTTGAGATCCGAAAAGTACTTCAGCTATTGTTTTTGCTGTTTCAGTTTTACCTACCCCTGTAGGCCCTAAAAATAGAAAAACAGCCATTGGTCTGTTTGGATCTTTTAAACCAGCTCTCGCTCTCCTTATAGCATTTGCTACACTCGATACAGCCTCTTCTTGATCGATTAATCTCTTATGAATAATTTCCTCAAGTTTTAATAATTTTTCTCTTTCATCCTGAGTAAGAGAAGCAACTGGTATACCTGTTAATTCTGAAACAACCATTGATATTACTTCTTTGTCAACAACACTTTTAATGGGATATTGCTTTTTTATTTTTTCGTATTCTTCTTGATATTCTCTTTGAAGTTTTTTTAACTCAACCTGTACCTTAGCAGCTTCCTCATACATAGAATTGAAAACATAATAATTCAGTTTTTCATTTAATTCCTTTATTTTATTTTCAAGAGAAGATATATAAGATGGTACGTTATGGTGAATAGTTTTAACTTTAGCACAGGCTTGATCTATTAGGTCTATAGCTTTATCAGGTAGAAATCTATTGGTTATATATCTTTGAGATAGAATTGCTGCAGTTTCTATAGCATCGTCTGTAATTTTTACTTTATGGAATTCTTCATATTTTGGTTTTAGGCCTTTAAGAATTTCAATAGTTTGTTGTACAGTAGGTTCTTCAACAATAATTGGTTGAAATCTTCTTTCCAAAGCAGAATCCTTTTCTATGTATTTTCTATATTCATCTATTGTAGTAGCGCCGATGAGTTGAATTTCTCCTCTGGCTAGATCTGGTTTAAGAATATTTCCTGCATCTAAAGCTCCTTCAGCTGCTCCCGCTCCCACTACAGTATGAATCTCATCTATAAACAATATAACATCGTTAGATTCCTTAACTTCATCTATAACAGCTTTCAATCTTTCCTCAAATTCACCTCGATATTTAGCTCCTGCTAACATTCTCGTTAAGTCTATTTTTATTATTCTTTTATTACGCAAATTTTCGGGTACTTCATTTTTTACTATTTTTTGAGCCAATCCTTCCACTATTGCTGTTTTACCTACTCCTGGATCTCCTATTAGTACAGGATTGTTTTTTGTTCTTCTGGATAAAACTTCTATACACTTCTGTATTTCTTTCTCTCTTCCTATAACAGGATCTAATTTATCTCTTTTAGCTAAATCTGTTAAATCTATACCGTATTTATTCAAACTTTGATATTTTTCTTCAGAGGTTACACTATCCACTTTATGAGACCCCCTAACTTTCTTCAAAGCTATTAAAAAATTTTCTAAATTTACTTCATGTTTTTTAAGCAAATTGCTAACAAAGCTTTTACCTTGTTCTATAATTCCCAAAACTATATGCTCAGTAGCAATATATTCATCTTTTAGATTTTTACGATGTTTATCAGCTAAAATGAAAACCTCATTTAAAGTAGGAGTTATATATATCTGATCAGAAACGTAATAAACCTTAGGTTTTTGATCTAAATTTTTTTTAAGCTCAGATTTAAAAGAGTTAACGTTTATACCAAAATAAGGCAAAATATTGTGGAGAATATTATTTTCGTCATCTAAAAAAGCTAAGAAAATATGTTCTACATCTAATTGATTATTTTTATAGTCTTCAAGGTATTTTTGGGCTTTGATAAGTGCATCCCTTACACTCTTAGTTGATTTAGATAAAAAATCCATATAGAAATAAAGTTATACTTTTCTAAGACTAATCCTGCAATGTAAGAGAGTTAATAATTCAATTTAAAATTCTTTTTCAGCTAATTCTAAATCTAGAGGATTGTTATCAAGTATAATTAGTTTATTTTCCTTTATTACAGAGGTAGCTGGGTTAGAATCTTGGTATATTTCTGTTTCAATATGAGAGGTTTCGGGAGGGAATTTTATCTGATTCATTTCTGCTCTATTTGTTGATAATTGATTTTCTACTTCTTGTCTAGCAGCCATTTCTATTTCTTCTGCAGAGGCTCCCACTTTAGAAGCTAATTCATGAAATATTTTCTTTTCTTTATCTACGGTAGAACTAAAACCACTGTTTATATCTATTTCTTGGTAATCTTCGTTTAGTTCAAGGGTAGAATTATCATTCTTTTTTAATAATCCTTGTTCTTTAGCTCCTTGTTCTATTAAGTACTGTTCATCAATAAGTACTGCGTCTTCATCTAATTCCTTATTTGTAAGACTTTGAGATATCAAACCAGAATCTTGAGCATTTTTTTGTAACTCTTTAGTTTGGTTATGTTTATCAAGAATTTTATACTGTTGGTTAGTATCATAATTTTGTTTTTCTATTTTTTGTTGATCTGTAGTTTTATGAGACATTGCACCAAAAGTGGAAGCCACTTGTTTAGCTCCTTGCTGAGTTAGTCTATTTACTAAATCATTGGGATTTATTCCAGAAGGATTTATTCCAGACATTTTGTTTTCCCCCTTTCTCTATAATTTTCCTACTAAATAATTATATGAAAACCATTAAACTCCCTTAAAAATTTGTTAAAAAAAAGTTAATAAATTCTAC
>CALFWH010000163.1 GCA_937927985.1 uncultured bacterium
TACCTCTATATCAAACTCAAAATCCTTATTCTTTAAAAATCCCTTTTTTCTAGCACTTTCTATAGCTTTCTTTAATCTTTCAATAGCTTCTTTAGCTTTATAATTAACAAATATAAATCCTTTAGAGGCTCCAACAACATAAGCTGCTATTAATAAACCCTCTATTATAACGAAAGGATTAGATTCTGCTAAATTGGTATTACAATAAGAAGCAACTTCCCCTTCTTCTAAATTAGCAACAACGTATTTTGGAGATTCTTTTTGTTCAGAAACACTTTTTAATTTTATATGTAGAGGGAAAGCTGCTCCTCCTCTACCCCTTATACCAGCATCTTTGGCTATCTGTATAATCTCTTCCTTAGACATATTCAAAGCTTTCTCAAACCCTTTAAAACCTCCTACTTTTATATAGCTATCAATATCAAGAGGATCAATTAAATCATTATATCTAGTTATTATTTTATTTGATCTATTAAAATTGTAGCTTTCAAAATTTTGTAAATTTGCATCTGAAGCAACTGCGTCTAAAAATTCTTGACTTAAGTGATAAATTTTTTGATCAATTATTCCAACAGGAGCTTTACCACAAAGTCCTAAACATCCCACATTTTCAACTTCAAAAATATCTGGATTAATATTTATTTTTTTATGCAAACAATTACCTGCAATACATCTCTTTAATTTTATTTTTTTTGACCAAGTCAAATTCAACGAAATCAAACTGGACGAAATAGTTGATTTTTCTTTAATCAATTCTTTATTGTGATCATTATTATAATTAAGATCTAATAGATTAGAAACTTCTGCTTTGAGAATAAAGCTATCTTTAGTTTTAACAACTGGCGCTTGAGCGCATTTTTTGAAACAATAGGATTTATCTACTTTAAAACCTTTATCCTTCAAATAACTATAAACCTCCCTAGAGCCTCTTTCTATACAGGAAATACCAAAACAAACATAAATTTTATCTTGATTGTTATCATGAAATTCTTTATAAAAAGAAATAACTTCGTTTATTTTATTTTGATGGATACCTAACTCTAAGGATAATTTTTCTACATCACTTTGGTTTATCTGTCCTTTAGATTCAATTATCTTAAAGAGTTTTTCAACTAGCATATTCTTGGTAATATATCTCCTTTCAAACTTTCTAAAATTCTTTTAGTACCTATTCTGGTAACTAAATAAGTTTTAGGTTTATTAATATCAGTTACATAACCTATTATTTTAGCATCCTTGGTTAAGGGATACAAACTAAGGTAATTTAAGAGATCTTGAGCTTGATTTTGGGATATTATCATAACGAATTTTCCTTCATTAGCAGAGTATATAGGATCTATTCCCAGTACTTCGGAAGCATTTTTAACCCATTCTCTTACTGGAATCTCTTCTTCATATACTTCTATGGTAAGATTATACTTTTGTGATATTTCATTTAGGACAGTAGCAACGCCTCCTCTAGTGGCATCTCTTACAAATTTTATCTGATCGAATCTATCAAGTGCCCCTAAAACCACTTCTGATAAATTAGCCAAATCTGACTTAACTTCTTCATCAGTTTGAATACTTAATCTTTCAAGCATTATATATATACCGTGATCACCTATAGGACCACTAACAATAACTACATCACCTTTCTGTACAGGCCTATCTCTCCAATCTCTATGACTTTCAACTATTCCTATTCCAGTAGTATTTATAAATATTTTATCTCCTTTATTTTTTTCTACTACTTTAGTATCACCTGTAATTATTTTTACTTTAGCTTCATTTGCTGCTTCAGATATGGAATTGATTATTTTTCTTAGATCATTAATATCTAATCCCTCCTCAATTATTAACCCTAAAGATAAAAATAATGGTTTAGCCCCAACAACACATAAATCGTTGACAGTACCAAAAACAGACAATTTTCCTATATCTCCATTTTTAAAAAATATAGGACTAATAACATAAGAATCAGTAGTTAAAGCCATCTTAAAAGATGATCCTGGGATCTCAAAAACCCCTGAATCTAAAAGCTCGTTTAATATAGGATTAGATAGAAATTTTAAAAATTCTTTTTCTATTAATTGCCTTGTAGAGTCTCCCCCACTACCATGAGATAAAAGAATTAGGTTACTCATTTTTAGCCTCCTGTTTTAATTTCTTTCGTATAGATAATAAGCAGCACAGCTTCCTTCAGAAGACACCATACAAGGCCCCTTGGGATTATCAGGAGTACAAACCTTAGCAAAAAGAGGACATTGGTAAGGTTCAATTACTCCCCTTAAAACCTCTCCACACCTACAACCAGTTTTCCTTACTTTTATCGGTTCATTTAGTAAAAATATCTTCTTTGCATCTAGATACTGATATTGTGGTTTTAATTCTAAGCCACTATTGGGAATAATTCCAAATCCTCTCCAGTTAGCTTCTGAAATATAAAAAACCTCATTTACTAATTCTTGAGCAACCAAATTACCTTCAAAACTTACACTTCTTCCATAAGTATTAAATACTCCATACTCTTGTTTTTTTATTTTTTGAATCAGTATATAAATACCCCAAATTATATCTTCAGGTTCGAATCCCATAATAACAAAGGGAATTTTGTAATCTTTAAGTATTTCCTGCCATCCTTTGACACCAAGTATAGTGGATACATGTCCAGGACCAATTATGCCATCCAATTTAACCTCTCCAGAATCCAAAAGAGCTTTCATAGCAGGTGGAGTCAATTTATGCAAAGAAAAATAGTAAATATTTTTCAAATCTTCTTCTACTATCTTTTTAATAGTATAAGCTAAAGTAGGTACAGTAGTCTCAAAACCTATCCCTATTAAAAGATAATTTTTATTAGGATTATTTTTAGCTATCTTTACTGATTCTAAAGGACTATAAACTACCAAAACCTCTTTACCCTTAGCTTTCAGATAGCTAAGGCTACCCTTACTGCCAGGCACCCTAACTATATCTCCAAATGTAATAACAGATAAATCATACTTCTCTACTATCTGAATTATATAATCTATATCCTCTTCAGCTGTAACACACACTGGACATCCAGGACCCGATTTAAGAGATAAACTTTTAGGTAACAAAGATCTTATACCATACCTAGAAATCTCATGAGTATGAGTACCACAAAACTCCATTATAGTATAATTTTCATTACTCACTAATTGACTAATTTCTCTAACTAAAAATTCTACTTCAATTTTACCTATCTTGGTTAACTGATTTATCACAGATAAATTAGTCATTTTCTATCCTCCTTTATTGATAATCTTCTTAGTGCATTTCCCAATCTCCTCCACTAAAAAACAGTTTAAAATCTAATTAGACAAATATTGAAAATCCTAATAAATTGAAATACAAGCAAAAATTAAAGAAAGTAAAGAAGATCAATTTGATAAAATTATCCTAGTTTAAAATATAACGCAGATCCAAATTTAATAAAAGCTTTAATAAAAGCAGAAAGTAATTTTAACCCCAAAGCAGTATCTAAAGCTGGTGCAAAAGGTTTGATAAAGAATACTTAGAAATTCTAAAAAAACAGTAAAAACATCATTTTGTAAAAAACATTAGTTTGTAAAAAACGTTATTTTCCAGTATTCTTGGATATGTTTTGCAAGATATTAAGTATTTCTTGAGATTCTTGAGTATCCAAAACAGATATAGAAAATCCTGCATGTACTATAACGTAATCTCCTTCTTTTGCTTCAGGAGTAAAAACAGTACATATCTCAAGTTTACTTGAACCCATATCAACGATAGCGGTATTATCGTCTTTTTTCTGAATAATTTTCATTGGTACACCTAAACACATATTCCCCTCCTTTTTAGAATTATAGAAAATTAGTTTATTAAAGCTGTTTGCAACTGACCTACAGAAATTCCACTATCATTAGGAGGAATATCTCTGTGAAAATAAATCCTAAAATCTTTAAAAATTTCATAGATTAAATGCATAAGTATCTTATTTTGAAAAACCCCTCCAGAAAAACCTACTGCCTCTATGTTGTATTTCTGTCTTAAAATATTTGCAATAATATAAAGGGAATTAACAATCGTATTATGAAATCCTCTTGCTAAATCAGAATAATTTTCATAATCTCTTTTTTGAATTATAAATTCGAAAACTTTAGTAAAATCTATGTTAATTAAATCACTTTCTTGAGTTATTTCAAAAGGCATAATTAAGGAAGAGTTTGATTTTGAGGCTAGATTCTCAAGTTCAATTGCTGCTTGTCCAGAAAAACTTATTTTTTTATCACTTCTTATTCTAAGCAAAACAGAAGCTATATCAAATAATCTACCTACAGAAGATGTCCAATATACATTAGTATTAGTTTGTATTTGTTTTATTATTATGTCTCTTTGTAATTTATTTACTTGATTAAATAAATCCAGTTTATAAGGCATATACTTAGCAACAAAAGAAAGAGCGATAAAAATAGGATTTTCAATAGCACTATCTCCTGCAACAATGGGTATATACTTAAAATGAGCAACTCTTTTTAAATCATAAAAATTACCGATAAAAACTTCTCCTCCCCATATTTTACCATCCTCTCCATAACCAGTACCATCAAAAGAAAAACCTATAATATTTTCTTCAATTTTTCTATCCAAGATAAGAGAATAAAGATGAGCTTTATGATGCTGCACTTGTTTAAGAGGTATTTTTAAATTATCTGAAAGTTCTTTAGCAATAGAGGTAGAAAGATAGTAAGGATGTAAATCACAAACTATAACCTCTGGTTTCAATTCAAAAGTTTCTACTAAGTTATTTAAAAGATCTTGATAATTTTTAAAAACATGGGAGTTTAATAAATGTCCCATCCTAGAAGACAAAAACAATTGATTATTTTTTGAAAAAGTGATAGAGCTTTCCAATTCTGCACCTAAGCAAATGCAATCTTTAAATTGATAATCACTTGCAATTAACCTACTATCTTTTCCTATTCCTCTTCTAAGATAAGTATAATTTTCCCTATCATAGTGGTAAACAATTGAAAAATCTTGTAGAATTTTTATATCATAGTTGTTCAAAATAAAGTATTTAATATCTTTGTAGAATTTATCTAAAACCTCCTGATTAGTTAAATAGGGAGCTTCTGAAGCTAAGTTAACACTTGTGAAAATAATTGGTTTATTAAAAAATTGAAAAATACCGACAAAAAATGGATCGTTAGCAAAACTGATAGCTAAATATTGATCAGATTGAACTGAATTTTTTAAAACCTCTGAAATATTTTTATATCTAATAATCTTTATATCAAAACTATTAACAAAATTATCATCTAGTAAATAATATTCATCTTCAAGCTTGACAAAATCATTTAACATTTTTAAATCCTTAAACATTATAGCTAATGGTTTAAAAGTTTTTTTAATGTTTCTTAATTTTTGTAGAGTTTGTGAATTTGTAGCATCCAAAATGAAATAAAACATATTAGTAGTTTTTAAAACTAAAATTTCTCCTCTATCAAGAAAAGAAGCTATCTTTTCAAAAAGATCCTTAAAAGAAGTAAATTCAAAATTAATTGTTTGTACATTTGGTCCACAATCTTTACAGCAAACAAAAGGATTATTATAATTTTTACTTGAAGTATCATTAAATTCA
>CALFWH010000164.1 GCA_937927985.1 uncultured bacterium
CATTATTTCTTGTATTTTCCTATCTATTTCTTTCTTTTTAATTTCTTCTCTTTTATCATATTTAGTTTTATGTTTAACTAAGGCTAATTCTACTTTTATCCACTTGCCTTTGCTATAGATTTTAGAAGATATTATTGTTAATCCTTTCTCTTTCATTTTACCTATTAATCTTTTAATTTCATTTTTTTTCAATAATAATTTTCTAGGTCTAAGGGCATCAAACCTTTCAAAAAAGGAGTTAGAAGAAATAGGTATAATGTTGAAATTTATCAGAAAAAATTCCGAATTTTTTAATCTAACAAAAGAATCACCAAAAGAAACATTTTTTTTTCTTATAGCTTTTACTTCAGGGCCTAGTAAGGAAATACCAGCTTCTATAGTCTCCAGTACATGAAAATCACGAATCTTCTTGTTTACAGCATAAATCATATCTTAAATATTTTCCATTTATTAGCTAGATTCAAAGCAGTGCTTCTAGCCCAACTATCTACTTCTTCTAAAACTTCCAACGACAAATTACTATCATTCTTCCCCCCATAGCAGTTCAAAGTATCTTCAATAACATCAAAAATATCGAGAAATTTTATTTTACCTAAACTAAATAATTCAACAGCAACTTCATTAGCAGCATTTAAAATAGTAGGAAAAACCCCCCCACTTGATAAAACAGAATAAGCAAACTTTATAGATCTAAAATGTTCAGGTATATTATAAAACTCCAAATTTTTACCAAACAAATCAGTAAAACTAAAATCTGAAAATCTATTACTTACCCTTTTAGGATAGAATAAAGCGTAAGAAATTGGAATTTTCATATCAGGCTTAGCAATATGAGCAAAAACATTATTATCCTTAAAAATAACTAAAGAATGTACCCAAGCTTGAGGATGAATAACAGCCTTTATACTGTCAACAGATAAAGAAAATAAAAAATGAGCTTCTATTATTTCTAAAGCTTTATTCATCAAAGTAGCACTATCAATAGTTATCTTATGCCCCATCTTCCATACTGGATGCTTAACTGCTTCCTCTAGTTTGACATTTTTCAATTCTTCAATACTCTTTTTCCAGAAAGGTCCTCCTGAAGCAGTTAAAACAATTTCTTTTACATCTCTTAGATTTTTATCCTGAATCAACTGAAATATAGCACTATGCTCACTATCTACTGGAATAATTTGTTTTAAGTAACTTTTTATAATAGGTCCACCTACAACAATAGATTCCTTGTTTGCTAAGGCTACCAATTTACTACTCTCAAGAGCTTTCAAAGTAGGTTTTAAAGCTATAAAACCTACCATTGCACTTATAACTAAATCCACTTCGTCATCTTGTACTAACTGTAATATTCCTTCCATTCCAAGTAAGACTTTAGAATCTATTTGATTTGAAATAATTTTAGCAGCTTTGGAATCAAAAACAGCTACATACTTAGGTTTAAATTTATTTGCCTGGATTATTACAATATTTGGATTGTTACCATATGAAGCAATAGAATGGACTTTAAAATACTCAGGATACTTAGAAATAACTTCTAAACTTTGAAAACCAATAGAACCTGTTGATCCTAAAATACAAATCTTTCTCATACAAAAACAAGATAAGAATTATATTTTTTTAAATTTTTACCTTTTGATTAATCATCAATTTCTTAGCTATTAGGAAAGCATTATAAGCAGCCCCTCTTAATAAATTATCAAATACAATCCAAAAACCTAATAATCTACTATTTAACTTTCTTATTCTTGAAATATACACATCCACAGTATTACTAACATTATAAGGTTGTGGTAAAACTGAATTATCTATCCAAACCCTCATTCCTCCTCTTTTGGAAAAATCAAACAAAATATTTAGCAATTCGTCATAATTAAAATCTTCTTCAGTTTCTACAAAAACAGCTTCACTATGACATCTTATAACTGGCACCCTAACAGTAAAAGGATAAACATTTATTTTAGTTCCTAAAATCTTATTAGTTTCCTGAATTATTTTCTTTTCCTCAGTACAAATAACATTTTCAGAATTCTCATCATAAAAATCCCCAATTACAGGAAACAAATTATAAGCTATAGGATAAGGTAAATAATTTGAATAAAAATGATTATTCTTTATCTGATCTTTAAATTCATCTAAAGCTTTCTTACCTGCTCCAGAAACAGATTGATAAGTACTTGCAAAAACACTCCGTACTCCAAAATTATCCAAAATAGGCTTTAAAGGAATAACTAGACCAATAGTAGAACAATTAGGATTTGCTATAATCTTCTTATATTTTCTCTCATGAAAATCACTAGGCATATTTATTTCAGGCACCACTAAAGGCACATCTTCATCCATCCTAAAATGTGAACTATTATCTATTACAATAGTATGATCATATAACTTAGGAGCAATTTCTTTACTTATTTGATTATCTACACATAAAAAAACAACATCCATTTGCCTTAATTCCTCATAATCTATATGATCACTAGAACTTAATCCATATATTTTCCAATCCGTTTGATCTTTTATCAATTTTTCTAATTCTCTACCTACCAGTCCAGTTATTCCTATTATAGATACTTTCATTTTTACTCTCCTAAGTAACTAAATTTTAAGCTTTATTTATTTTATTTATCATTTCATCCCACTTTGTATCTTTTGCAAATAATGTATCTTGATATTCTGACTTTATTTTTCCATATGAAGGTAATTCTATTGTAACCCCATTTGCATTTGGATATTTACCTACGTGAAACTCTGCTATTACGTATTCATCTATTGCTTTTATTACATCTTGAACTTTATCTCTTACTTCCTTGCTTATTGACTCATCTTGAGTTATTAATTCCATGAAATGTTTTAAATCTCTGAATGATCCATAAAAGCTTTGAGTTTTGGTTATTTTTTCTTTTATTTTTTTAGCATCTTGAGTACTTACTTCACTAAATAATTCTTGTAAACTGGATGAAACATTTAAAGCCGTGTAAGTCTTTAGTAATTCTGATAATTTTTGATCAAATTCCTTAAGATTTTGTAAAACTGAAACATAATCTTCATTTTTATCTTTATTTTCAGAATTTAAAATTTTTGATAAAATAGAAGTTAAATTAGAATAATCTTTCAAAATTTCAATAATTTTGTCGTAATCTACTTCCTTCTTTTCTGCTTTTAGAGAATTAATTTGGTCAATAAGATTTTTATAATCTTTTAAGTGTTTAATATATTCTTCTTGTGTTGCTTTATTTAAGACAGTTTCAGCAAAGGAATTTATCGAATCTGCTAAATTTTTAACTTTATCTAAATCTACCGCAGATATAGTTTCTATATCGTGACTATATTCTTTTGCTGCTTCTACTATTAATTTAGCAAATTCTTCGGGGCCAACCTTTATTTTAGATAAAGTAGCTGCTTGCATATTTTTCAAAGCCTCTGCCATTGCTTTAGAGAATAAAATAGTGTAATTATATCCTCCTCCACCTTCAAGCTGTTCACTTGCAACCATATATTTTACTGCATCTTTTAATTCATATCCCACTTCAGCCATTGCCATCAAACAAGCATCCCAAGCTAATAAATCAATTTTCTTACCCAGGCTCTTTGACACTTCCTCCAAAGCTTCTCTTATTTCGTGAATTTTCATAAATTTCCCACCATGACTATCATCTTCAACAGCACCTTGCCAACCAGCACCATGATCACCAATAAAAATAGCAATATTCTCTGCTGGAAAACGATTTATTATCTCTTTTAGCACAATTGCCATAAACTTTGGATCTGCTGTATTTACTTGACCTAAATTCTTTATCACAGGAGAATTTATCTTACTTAAATCATTATCTTGTTTTAAGTAAAATATTTTAGCTCCCTTAAATGGCACACCATACTGCTTACCCAAATCTAACATTGCTACTACATGAGTATTAGTATCCGATCCTATTTTTTCTAATTCATTAACATCTGAATGTATAAATCTTGCTAGATTATTATCCCCTGCTCCATAGTGTATTACCAACCATTTCTTTTTCTTACCTTCTTCCTCCACTTTGGTTTCAGTATAATTATCCTCTGTTTTTACCACTTCATCAGGAACATTACTAGCCTTACCTATCACTAGCTCAGATGAAAAGCTAATTAATGGGTCAACCTTATCTACTCTATTTACCATTTTTTACCCCCTCCTTTTTGATTTATTCATACTATAAAAAACCACCCCCCTAAAATTTGAAAATGTTAAAATTATGTTAAAATTGACACTATATAAACTATCAAAAAATAACTATATTTCTAACATTTTTAAAATTATCAACATCCTTTAAAATCTTATCAAAAACAAAAATCCTATTATCATAACCATTAACTAAATAAATAACTGGTTTTTTCTTGGAAACAGACAAAATTCTTGCACTTTTTAAATGCAAATAAAGCATTAATTTACCTTTACCTTTCCTAAACCATACCATATTTGATGAAACTACTATAAAATCATAATTTTTATCATTACTTAATGGATAAATATTTTTAAAACTTTCAAAACAAATTAAAGGTTTAAATGTTAAATTCTCAATTCTAAAAACCACGTTAATATCATTTCCTGCACTATATTGGATATATCTGTACAAAATTATCCATTTAGATAAAAAATTAGCTAAATTTTCAAAAAAAACAGGCTTATATTCAGTAAAAGGAACTAAAAAAACTTTATTATAAACCCAGTACTTTTTTATATCCTGCAAAACCAAATCTCTTAAATTTACACTAACAACACTATTAAATATCTTTTTATAGTCCTTACTAACTACAGTAGG
>CALFWH010000165.1 GCA_937927985.1 uncultured bacterium
AAATGGCGTATTTTTTTAGGTATTTTGCAGAAATCTTAATAGTTTTACCGTCTACTTTTATTTTTCTTAAGTTAACTTTCCATTTTCTTTTTGTATGTCTATTTGAGTGACTAACAGTATAACCTGTGGTTGTTTTTTTACCTGATATTTGGCAAATTCTTGGCATTTTTATACCCCCTTCATCTTTATTATACACTATAAAAAATTGATTTCCTTTATTTATTCTTCTACTAACTCTAAGCTTTGGTGTAATTCTTGCCCTGGTTTAATTCCCCATGTTCTTATTTTTAATTGTAAATCATGAGGTACTTCAGCATACTCTATAGCAGTTTCTAAACTTATTAATCCTTTTGAATAAAGCTTAATTAAAGAAATATCAAAAGATTGCATTCCATCTGTCAGAAAGTTATCTATCTCTGCTTTCATTTGTTTAAAAGACATATCAATTAATAATTCTTGCATTCTTGCATTCATAATTAAAATCTCAGTTACTGGGACTCTTCCTTGATTATCAATTCTTGGAATAAGCTTTTGACTAATAATAGCTATTAAATTAGAAGAAAGATAATTAACAATATCCTTGTGTTCAGATTGTTCGAAAAATTGTAAAATTCTAATTATTGCTTGTACAGTATTAGGGGAATGTAAAGTAGTTAATATTAAATGACCTGTTTCAGCTAATTGTAAAATACTAGTAGAAGTTATTTTATCTCTTGTTTCACCAACCATTACTATATCTGGAGTTTGCCTAACTACGCTTTTTAAGGCATCTGCAAAACTATTAGTATCTATCCCCACTTCCCTTTGAGAAATATAAGATTTTTTATCCTCTATAATATACTCTATAGGATCCTCTATAGTTACAATGTGTTTTCTATAATTCGTATTTACGAAATCCAGCATAGAAGCTAAAGTAGTTGATTTACCAGTACCCGTAGGACCACAAACAATAACTAATCCTTTCTTATACAATACAAATTTTTTCAGTATAGAAGGCAAATTTAATTCTTCAATACTAGGAATAACAGAATTTATCCTTCTTACAACCAAAGAAATATATCCTTTATTTTTGTAAAAATTTATTCTAAATCTGTCACTTACTTCCTCAATGGAATATATCAAATTCAGTTCTGGGTTAGATTCAAATTGCTTTTTTTGAGAAGCAGTAGCTACCAAATCCAAAATTTCTTCAGTAATATTTGGCAAAATACCTTCTACCTTTACAGGTACTAACTCACCTTCTATTCTAAGTACAGGATTTTGAAAAGGTTTTAAATATAAATCAGAAGCTTTATTAGAAACCATTGCTTTTAATAAACTATGGAAGATTATTTCTGTTTTAGACATAGAAAATTTAGCCGGTGAGGGGATTTGAACCCCTGACCTGGTGATTACAAATCACCTGCTCTGCCGCTGAGCTACACCGGCAATATATACCTATATTTTAGTCTATTCTATAACAACCCCAAATTACCCTTTATTTTACCAAGCTTTTATAATCTTTTTGTACACTATAAATAGATTTTTTAAGAGCTTGAATTATAAAATCAATTTGGTCTTGATTAATTATTAAAGGAGGAGCTATATAGGTTCTATCTACTGAAGCTCTTGCTAAATAAACTCCATTTTTAAACAATTCTTTTTCTATTTTAGCAGCTACCCAAAACTTAGAAGGTATATTTTTCTTCGTCTTTTTATCATCAACATATTCTATAGACCAATGCAAACCTATTCCCCTTATATCCCCTACAATATCAAATTCATATAATTCATTTAATCTTTTACCTAAATATTGCCCCATTATATGGGAATTTTCATAAAGTTTTTCATTTTGAATTATTTTAATATTTTCTATAGCTGCTGCACTAGAAATAGGATGTCCTCCAAAAGTAAAACCATGTACAAACATCCAATCCTTAAAAACATCAGATATTTTTTTAGAGACTGCAGTAGCACCTAATGGAGCATAACCACTTGTTAATCCCTTACCTAAAACAAAAATATCAGGTATAACTTCAGTATGTTCATAAGCAAAAAACTTACCTGTTCTACCAAAACCATTATTAACCTCATCAAAAATCAATATAATATCGTATTTATCACATATTTGTTTTATTCTTCTATAGTATTCTTTTATATCTGGAGCATAGACGGATCCTAAAGCAGACATGACAGGTTCTACTACAACAGCAGCAATAGTTTTAGGACCTTCGTTTTCTACTAATCTTTCAAAATCATCAGCACATCTTAGATTACAACTTGGATAAACTCCATTAAAAGGACACCTATAGCAGTATGGTGGTTCAAAATGAATAAAACCTGGTATCAGCGGTTCAAAAAAATTTCTGTTTTGTCTTATTCCTGAAACGCTTAAAGCTCCATATGTAACCCCATGATATGAATGCCACCTACCAACAATTTTATATCTTTGAGGATTACCGTTAATATAATGATATTGTCTTACTAATTTTATAGCAGTTTCTATTGCCTCACTTCCACTATTTGAAAAGAAAACAGATTCTACAGGTAAAATACTACATATTAAATCTGCTAATTCTAGAGCTTTCTCATGATGATATCCCCCAAAAAGAGAAACATAATTTATTTTCTTCATTTGCTCATACATTCCGTTAATTATCTCTTCTCTACCATGTCCCACATTAACAACCCATAATATAGACATTGCATCTATATACTCTTTACCATCTATATCATACAAATAAACACCTTTACCTTTACTAATAATTCTTGGTCCATATTGCTCTATTTCTTTCCATAAAGCAAAAGGAGGAATTAGTCTTTTTGAAGCAATTTCATAATACTTTTCTCTCATCAAATTTATCTCCTTTTTTTACAAAAAATATACCCAATTTAGAAACAGTGGTAGCTATACCCTCTTTTAATATATTCTCTAATACCCAAAATACAACTTCAAAAACATCATTCAACCTTATGAATTCAGATTCTGAGAAATTTTCCAATACATAGTTAACATAATTTTTATCTTCTGGTTTGGAGATTCCTATCTTTAGTCTATAAAAATCTTTTCCTATATTTTCTATTACAGATTTAACTCCATTATGTCCCCCATCAGAACCATTGAATTTTAGTTTAAAATTACCCAAACTAATATCCATATCATCATGTACAACCAGTAACTTATCCTTATAATCCGATATTCTATAGTAATTAATTACTTGTTTTACTGCGATTCCCGATCTATTCATAAATGTCAAAGGGAAAACAGTTATTAATCTTTTATCCTGAAAGGTTAAAGTATTTATGATACTATTAAATTTATATTCATCTACTTTAGCTATAGGATTAATTTTTTTTAAAAAATAATCAAGCATCATAAACCCAACGTTATGTCTGGTATTTCTATATCTGTTGCCTGGATTACCTAAGCCTACAAAGACAAATAAATCACTCATCTTTCTTTATCCTTTGCTTAACAATATCCCTAAAAACAGAATTTATTTTATCCTTTGTTTCTTGATTAAAAGAATTCATATATTTAAGAAAAAAGAAGATAGGTTCGTAATAATTAAGTTTACTAAATATATCAACACATAAAATAACTACATAATCTTTAAAATTACTCTTACAAAAATCTTCCAAAATTTTTAGCTCCTGTACATCCATATTTACATCAAATTTTACAATAAAATCTATTATTTTTAATGCTAACTTTTCATTACTAAGATGGATCAATTCTAACAAAAATTTTATTAAATCTTCCTTATTTACATTATTTTCAAAATAATTCTTAAAGCTCTCTGTTAAATTTAGATCGTCTATTATATTGTAAAAAAAACTAAGAAAATTAAATTTATCTTGTAATTCATAAAGAATCGTTTTTAAAACATCAATTAAGTCTATTTTTAAGTAATTTAAACTTTCATTATCTTTATCTATGTTTTTATTTGTGTATTTATCTAATATGTTTTTTACCAAAAAAAGAAAGGCGTATATGTTAGCCAAAGCTTCAGCTTTTTGTTCATTTTCAATACCATTTTTTAATAAAAAGTCTAAGAATTGAGCAGTTTTCATAAAAAACAAATCGTAAGAATTTATAAAAAAAGATATCACATTTATTTTCCTTTTTTGAGAGTAATAATTATAAGCATCTTGAATAAGTTTTTTATAGACAAAAATAATTAAACTGTGAGAATTTACGTCCTTTGATATTTTTTCAACTAATTCCTGAAATACATAATCAAAAAATGTTTGATAACCTCTGTAATCTTGACAAAGGGATAAAATAATATAGAAGAGATTCATTTTTATAAATAAATTTTCAGTTTTTTTAGAAAATTCCATTAAATCACTTATAAATCCCACAACTTTAAATTTTTCAATATATTTTAGATAAGTTACTATATTATCGTAATCCTTTTCAATTTTAAGATATTTTATAACATCATAAACCAATTCATTTGATTCAATAGTGTAAGCTAAATTAACAACATTTTTTCTTACAAGGGGATCGTTAGAATACAAAAAATTAAAAATTTTCTTGTACAAGGGCTTTACATTTTCCAAAAATAAAATTTTTATAGAAGAATCTAATTTTAAATAAGTAGAAATCATATCCTTTATAACCTTAATAACCATGTAATCATTGTTTGCAGAGGATAAATTGTTTTGCCATTGATTAATAACTTTTTTTATTTGAAGTATATCCATTTGGATTAGGTTTTACGGAGGGGGGGGGATTCGAACCCCCGGTGGAGTGATAAACTCCACAACGGTTTTCGAGACCGCCGCTTTAGACCGCTCAGCCACCCCTCCCCCTAAAGCCTCTATAAACCTTACTACTTTACATCTAAGTGTCAAATTAACGAAAAAATGTTACCCTAAAAGATAATTTTCTAATTTAATACTAAAAGAATTTTAATTGCCTATCTTCAATATCCTTCAAGATACTTGCAAAATTATACTTCTTTAAAAAATCTATAAACTCTTTATTCCTATACCATGAATTATTTAACTTAGCTAAACTAATATCCAATTGTACACTATTACTGTAATCTCTTAAACGAATAAGATCTAGATTTTTATTAAATAATTGAAATTCTTCATCACTAAGCAATTTTTTTATATCTTCAACAAAATTTTGGCTATTAGAATATTGATTAATAATATTTAAAGCTTTTTTAGGGCCTATTCCCTTAATTCCCTTAATATTATCAGCACTATCCCCTATCAAAGCCTTATAGTAAATAAAAAAATTACTATCAAAACCATACTTTTTCCTAAATAAATCTAAATTATAGGATTCAATTTCACTTATACCTTTTTTCATTAACAAAACCCATACATTTTTATCAAGAAACTGTAAAATATCTTTATCAGAAGTTAAAACAAATATAGTTGATATAACAGAATTTTTTTTAAAGTAGTTAACCAAGCTAAAAATAGTATCATCAGCTTCGGTTTCTTCTATAGAGTAAACAAAAAATTTAGAAGCTTTGATAAATTCGTAAAAAATAGGTATTTGTTGTTTAAATTTATCTGAGATTGGTTTTCTATGAGCTTTATAAGATTTATCAATCTTAGTTCTACTTGATTTCCCCCTATCTACACAGAAAATTAAATACTCTGGTAAATATTGCTTTATAAGCTTTATCATTAACTTAACTAATCCATAAATACTATTAACATAAATACCATTATGGGTTAACTCAGGTATAGCATAAAAAAGCCTGTACAATAGACTATAACTATCTATTATTAACAACATTTTTATATATCTATTTCTTCACACTGATATCTACTGTACCTCTATAACGATTAAATCCTTAACTTGCTTATTAAACTCATTTTTATTGAATATTTCTAATAATTTTAAGTGTAAAAAGTAAAGGGCATCTTTTTCAATACCAATAATTCTTATATTAACAGGATCACTATAATTCCAGTTATGAAAATTACTAGCTTTATAAACTTTATAAGCAGAAAAAATTTTTATCTCACTTTTTATTCCAACAAAAAGTCTATTATCCGTACCTAAAGCTTTTCTCGCCATTCCAGCATAATCAAAGGATCTAAAATATGTAACCTTTATAAAATAACTTATTTCCTCATCTACTATAAAAGTAGTATTTTTAATAATTACAGGATTATCTTTAAAGTTTTCAATTATTCCAGATTGATAGTACCAGTCTATATTAAACTTAATATTATACTTTATGTGATAAAATAAAAAACTAACCAGAAAGAAAATATAAACCAGTCTAGAAAAACTGTGTATTTTAAAAACCCCTAGAATAGTCTTTAAAGAACTATATAAAATTAAACTAAAACCTAAGGGTAAAAGAATTTGATGTCTAGATTCCCAATAATAATCTACAGGTAACTTTCCAACTGCTATATATGGAAATGCCCCCAATAAAAATAGTAAAACTCCCAACACAAAAAATATAGCATATTTCTTTGGAACTTCTATACTTATCTTATCTTTCCAAATAAATAAAATTATGAAAACAAAAGGTATAAACAAAAATATCAAAAAAAATAGTATCGAATCTAAACCCGTAGCCTCCCTTAGTGGAACTAAAAACCCCTTATAAAAAAAATTAAAATATAAAAAAACATCTTTTATGTTTCCCACAGCAATTTTATTATAATTTAAATATAATCCACTAGGCTTAAAATATGTTATCT
>CALFWH010000166.1 GCA_937927985.1 uncultured bacterium
TGAAAAAGAAAAAATAAAAGAAATAGTTAATAATAAGAAATTATGGCTACAATAGAACCGCCTATGCAATATTATCAAGTTCAATTAGTGGTATAAAAAATCAAACCTTAATCATTACTTTACAAAGAATCTTTAATATCAATACTCGACTATCTTCCTCATGCAGTTAAAGTATCCAAAATAGAAAGTGGGGGGCACTAAATTTGATTCCCCTAGATGAAGCTATTTCTTTACTTAAACAAACTTTAGAATCTCTCAATTTCGAAAAGAAAATAGTTAATTTGGAAATCCAAGATTCAGTAGGCTTCATAACAGCAGAAAACATATATAGTCCAATAGATATACCAGAATATGACAATTCAGCAATGGATGGAATAGCAGTTTCTTCAATAAATACTCAATACAAATTAATAAATTATACGGAAATAATACCTGAAAATTACGCAATAGAAATTAATACAGGCCAAAAAATACCTTTTAATACCCTTACAATAATAGAAAAAGAAAACTATATTATAACAAATTCAACCGTACAAATAAAAGATATAAAAAAAGTAAAATTACACAAAAATAAACGATTAAAAGGAGAAGAAATAAAAAAAGGACAATTAGTAATACCTAAATTTACAGAGATTTTACCACGAACAGTAGGTATATTATCAAAGATTGGAAAATCCACCGTAAATATAATTCTCCCTCCCAAAGTAGGTATAATAATAACTGGTAGCGAGCTAGTAGAACCTAATGAAAAAATAATTCTTAATAAAGCAGACAAGATTTTTAACTCTAACGGTCCCTTACTTAAATCCTTACTTAAACAAATGAACATACATAATACATTATATTCTTTACTACCAGATAAATACGAAACTATAAAAAGTACTATCCTAAATTTCATAAAAGAGTTAGATTTCTTGATAATAACCGGTGGAGCCTCCGAAGGAAAATATGATTTATCTAAAATAATTCTCGAAGAAATTGGATTAAATAAACTTTTCTACAAAGTAGCTATAAAACCTGGAAAACCATTCTACATTTATAAATAAAATTAAATGTCCAAAATGTGGATTATTTTATCCTAAAGATGAAGATAAATATCTAAATATTGTTTAGATATCATAAGATAATTATACTTATCAGTTGATTTAATTGCATTTAACTTTAATTTTTGCCTCAATTCAGGGTTATTGTAAATACTATAAATAATATTTATAAATTGGTTTTCAGATGATTTAGAGTTTTCAATAAGAAATCCATTATACTCATTTATAATTAGATCATCTGCTCCAAAAGTTTTGTAAGCTAAAATAGGTACACCTGCTGCTAAACTTTCCAAATAAGCTAATGGCTTTACTTCAGTTAAAGAAAGAGTTACAAATAAATCTATAAGTCTATAATAATCTGAAATATCCTTATAATCTACTTTACCCGTAAAAATGACTCTATCTTGTAATCCCAAATTTCTAACATAACTAACTAAATTACTATACTCCCTTCCATAGCCTACTATAAGTAACTTTATTTTGCTTTCTTTTTCTCCAAAAAAACTAACAACTTTTTTAAATAAATCTATTAAAGCAAAAAGATTTTTTTCTTTCTCCAATCTTCCTACAAATCCCAGTACAAAACTATTATTTAGACAATATAAATCTTTAAGTTTCTGAACATTCTCAGAATCGGTCCTTCGAATATGATCTAAATCCACAGGATTAGATATGAAATGAAATTTTTCTCTATATTCATAAAATTTTTTTTCCATAGTTTTTTTTATACTCATTGAAGGAAATACAACGTAATCAACAAAATTGAAAATTTCTCTTAAATGAAAATTTAGAAAATTTTGATATAAAATTTTAGGTATGAATTTTACATAATGGTGATATTGTTCATATTGGGTATGGTATACAAAAATAGTTTTAGCTTTAGGATTTTTATCTTTAAAAAACTTAGATATCCTATAAATGATAAATGGGTGATTTATCTGGATTACATCTGGCACAAGATTTAGTTTTTTTAGTTCCTTCTTTATAAATAATGGATTTGGTATACAATAATCAACGTTAGCTAAGTATAAAGACGGTAAATTGATTAAATTATAATTTATTCCATAGATATTAGCTACTTGCCAAGAAAATTGGGGATGCTTCGAAAAAATAACGTTTACATTATTATCTAGCTCACTTAATCCTTTAGCTAATAAATGTACACTATGAACTACTCCATTAGTTATAGGAAAAAATACGTTAGTAAGCAAATTTATTCTCATAAATTAATTCTAAATTTTGATTAATTGATTCATCTATAAAAAAACCTATTTTTCTAAATTTTTGAAATCTATGATGTTGTGGATCTTGTATTTTTAAAGATAATTCTAAATAGTAGATTAGATTTGATTTTATATCATCAAAAGATTTAATTAAGTTTCTGTGCATTCCTAAGAAAGGTTCTTTTATTATTTTATCAATTACATTAAGTTTAAGTAAATCGTAGGAGGTAAGTTTTAGGTTTTTAGCTGCTAAAGGAGCTTTAGATGAATCTTTATACAAGATAGAAGCAGCACCTTCTGGGGATATAACTGAATAATAAGCGTTTTCCATCATTAATATATAATTTCCTATTCCTATGGCTAAAGCTCCCCCGGATCCTCCTTCTGATAAAACCAAAGTAATCACCGGAATTTGCAATTCAAACATTTTAGATATGGCTTTTCCAATAGCTATATATTGTCCATTTTGTTCTGCGGTATCTCCTGGATAAGCACCTGGGGTATCGACAATAGTTATCAAAGGAGTCCTAAAGTTATTAGCTATATCCATTATTCTAATAGCTTTGTAGAACCCTTCAGGATTAGGCATACCATAATTTCTCTTTATTTTTTCATTAGTAGTCTTTCCTTTATTATGACCTATAATAAAAACAGGATAATTAGCTAATTTAGCAAGTCCAGTAGTTATAGCTGGATCATCTCCCAAATATCTTTCACCTTTTAACTCAACAAAATCAGAAAATACATTTTCTATTATATCTTGCAAAACTGGTCTTTTAGGATGCCTTGCTATTTGAACCCTATTAAAAGGATGAAACTTAGATTCTAAATCTTGAATTATTTTTTCCACTTTTTTTTCTAGAATATCTAATTCATCGGGGTTTAGAATTTTACCTTCAGATCTAAGTTTTCTTAAAAAATTCACTTTTTGATCAAGCTGATCAATTAATTTTTCTATTTCGAATATGTTTAAGATGTCTTCCATAGGGTATTAAAGATATGTGGGCGAGACAGGAGTTGAACCTGTGACCTCTTGCATGTCACGCAAGCGCTCTAACCACCTGAGCTACCCGCCCACTAAGTTACTCAAAATACTATTCTACAACTTACAACTCTGTCCCTCTTACAAAAAAATTTTACAAAGGATGAAAGAAAAATAATAAAAATAATAATAAAAAATAAAAAGTAAAAAACCTAAAAAAACACCACTAAGGAGATAATTATGAAGCAAAAACTAAACCAACAAACAGAAAGAATCATCCAAGAAATAATTCAAAAAATAACAACTAAGCAATCTAAAATAGGTATAATAGGCTTAGGTTATGTAGGACTACCTTTACTCATCAATTTCTCTCAAAAAAAATTCCAAACTAT
>CALFWH010000167.1 GCA_937927985.1 uncultured bacterium
AATTGCGGAGTTAGATTATTGAAAACTAATCTTTTTCATAATGATTTAAAAGAAGAATTAAAAGAAAAATTATTAGATAAACTTTTTGAATTTGTGCCTTCGGGACTTTCTTCTGAAAGTGATATAAGATTATCTAATAGAGATTTTAAGAAAGTTATTGAAAAAGGATTAGTATGGGCTGTTGAAAATGATATGGCTACTAAAGAAGAAATAGATCTAGTTGAGGATAGGGGCGTAAAAGATAATGTAGATTTAGATTGTGTAAGTAAGGAAGCAATTGAAAGAGGTAAAAATCAGCTAGGTACTTTGGGATCAGGTAATCACTTTTTGGAATTGCAGGTAGTAGAAGAAATATTTGATGATCAAGCAGCTAAAATTATGGGATTAAGTAAAAATCAAATTGTATTAATGATACATTGTGGATCAAGAGGATTTGGACATCAAATAGCTACTGATTATTTAAACATTATGATAAAATCTATGCCAAAGTATGGTATTAAAGTATTGGATAAGCAATTAGCTTGCGTTCCTGCTTCAAGTAAAGAAGGAAACGATTATATAAGAGCAATGAATTCTGCTGCTAATTTTGCTCATCTAAATAGACAAATTATAACTCATAAAGTAAGAAAAGCTTTTAACCAAATATTTGGTAAGCAAGTTAAGGTAGAATTAGTTTATGATATAAGTCACAATATGGCAACTATTGAAGATTATTTTTATGGTGGTAAAAAGATTAAATTAGTTATGCATCGAAAAGGAGCAACTAGGGCTTTACCTGCAAATAATAAATCTTTACCTATAATTTATAAATCTATAGGCCAACCTGTTTTTATTCCTGGGGATATGGGAAGATATTCTTTTGTACTTTTAGGTACTCAAAAAGCTTATGATATAACTTTTGGGCATACTTGTCATGGAGCAGGAAGAGTAAAAAGTAGAAATGCTGCTAAAAAAGAAATCAATTATAATGAGTTAGTTAATAGTTTAAAGCAAAAAGGAATATCAATTAGGGCTTCAAGTAAAGCAACTGTAGTTGAGGAAGCCCCTCAAGCTTATAAGGACGCTTCTATTGTAGTGGATATAGTAACAAAAGCTGGTATATCTTCTTTAGTTGCCAAACTTAGGCCTATAGGAGTAGTCAAAGGTTAAAAAGTAAAAAATCAAAGTAGTAATAGGAGGTAAAAAATGATATATTCTTGGAAAATATCTGGAGAACAAGGGGAAGGAATAGATTCCACAGGACATATCTTTGCTTTTAACGTTTTTAAAAATGGATTTAAATTATCTACTTACAGAAAATACTCTTCAAGAATAAAAGGAGGTAACACTACTTTTGAAGTGATTTTCTCTGAGGAACCAGTTTTTTGTAGATTAAAGAAAATAGATGTACTAATTGCTTTAGATGAGAGATCTATCATAGTTTCTAATGAACAGATAACTCCAAAAACAGTGGTTATTTTTGAAGATATAAAAAGTATACTTGATTTAGATAAAATTGAATGTATTAAATTAAGTATTCCTTTATCAAAGATAGCTAAGGATATAACGGGTAATACATTATCGAAGAATATGGTGGCTTTGGGTGCTTCAATAGCAGTTTTTGAAAATTTAGATTATTCTTATGTTTTAAAGCAGATAGAAAGCCGATTTGGTAGAAAATCTGTTGAATTAGCAGAAAAAAATAAACAAGCTTTTCTTGAGGGTTATAGAATAGCAAAAGAGTTTTTGAATTCAAATAATTATGAATTTTTAAGATTACCTAAAGTTATTAATGTCGAGCCGATGATGCTATTAAGTGGTAATGAAGCTTTGACTATGGGAGCTTTAGCTGCAGGATGTAAGTATTTTGCTGGCTATCCTATAACTCCTGCAAGTAGTATATTAGAAATGATGATAAAGAACATAAAGCAGTTTGGGGGAGTTGCTATTCAGACTGAAGATGAAATATCAGCTATTAATTCTGTTATAGGAGCTTCATTGGCAGGAGTTAGAGCTATGACAGCTACATCTGGCCCAGGATTATCTCTCATGACTGAAGCTATAGGATACGCTTATATGACTGAGACTCCTGTTGTAGTAGCTAATGTACAAAGAGGAGGACCATCCACTGGTTTACCCACTAAAACAGAGGACTCCGATATTCTTATGTCTGTTTTCTTAGGTCATGGAGATACAGAGAAGATAGTTATTTTCCCATCAGATCCTTATGAGATGTTTATTTATGGTTTTGAAGCTTTTAATTTAGCTGAAAAATATCAAATACCTGTAATAATACTATCTGATCTTAATTTAGGTGAAAATGTCTACACTACCAGATATATATCCGATCAATTAATAGAAAGTTTAAAAATAGACAGAGGTAAATTTATTGATAAGTATAGTAATGAAAAAATAAATAGATATCAAATAACTGAAGATGGAATAAGTTATAGAATAATGCCTTCTATTAAAGGATTACAATTTCAAACTTCGGGTAATGAACATGATGAACATGGTTTTATTACTGAGAACACAACTATTAGAAAAGAGATGGTTGAAAAGAGAATGAG
>CALFWH010000168.1 GCA_937927985.1 uncultured bacterium
ATCAAAAAGTTGATCAGATGGATATAGGTACTGGTGTAAAAATAGGTAACGTAGAAAGAGTTTTCAAAACTGGTGCAATGGAAAGAACAAATAGCCCTTTAGATGTGGCTATTCAAGGAAGGGGATTTTTTAAAGTCCAAACTGCAGAAGGTAAAACAGTTTATACCAGAGATGGAAGATTTGCAATACAGGATGGCACATTAGTTATTAAAGATATAGGTAAAACTAATATAAAAATACCTGCAGATGTAACAGGAGTAACGATTGAAGAAGATGGTAAAGTAGTTGGCTTTAGAGGTAAAGATAAAGTTGAAATAGGACAATTGAAAATATACGATTTTATTAATCCAAATGCTTTAAAAGGAGTAGGTAAGAATGCTTTTGAATTGACAGAAGATGCAGGTAAACCAATAGAAATCGAACCAGCAAAAGGAGATAATCCCAAACTAGCTGCTGGTTTCATAGAAAAAAGTAATGTTAATGTCATTACTCAAATGATGGAGATAGTATCTTCCCAAAGAAATTATGAATTGGTTTCTAAATCTGTGGAATCTGCCGATCAGTTATCAAGAATGGCTAATCAAATGAAAAAACAATAAAAAAGGTGATAAGTATGGAAATATTCAATAATCTTGATTTATCGAAAGTAAAAAGTGTAAGTGAATATAATAATTATATTCAATCTAAAAAAGCAGCTCAAGAAGTAGAAACAGTATTTATAAATATGATGTTAAAAGAAATGTTTAAAAATGCTTCTAAAAATCCATTTACAATGGAAGAATCAAAAGGGGTAAACAATACTCAAAAAGAGATGATGTACGATTTATTAAGTCAAACTCTATCTCAGCAGTGGGCACAGAATAATCCTATTCTATCTGATCAAATATTAGAACAATTAAATTCCAAAAATTTCTTGGAAGATTAATTTTAAATAAAATATACTAAACGACGAACTAAAATACCTTAAATGACAAATTTTATACTATATTTAGGCTGGATAGGTTTAGTTTTTTTTAATAGTTTATATTCTTTGTTAACTTTAAGAGTCTATTTTACTGATTTACCAAGATATATTATCCATTTAGGATACAATGCTATATTTATTGTGGTTTTAACGATAACTTTTAGTGGGATGGTGATTTCTTTAGAATTATCAAAAGAAGCTGTTAGGTATGGGGTTGCGGATATGGTAGGTGGTGGAGTAGCTGTAGCTATGGCAAGAGAGTTTGGCCCTATGCTAACAGCAATAGTTTTAATAGGTAGATCGGGATCTTCTATAGCTGCTGAAATAGCTACAATGAAAATAACAGATCAGATAGATGCTCTTAGAAGTATGGGAATTAATATTTATGATTATTTGATATCTCCCAGATTATTATCAATGATTTTAACCCAACCTTTTATAACTATTTTTTCTATTATATCAGGTACAATTGGTGGGGGAATAATGGCTAATTGGTATGCTAATATAAGTTATTCTATATACTTTGATTCCATAAATAGATTTTTGGATTTTTCTGATATTTTCGGGGGAATTATTAAAAGTATAGTTTTTTCTGTTGTGATAGTAATTATTTCTGTAGTTGAGGCTATAAATTGTCCTCGTAATAGCGCAGGAGTTGGAATAGCAGTAACACAAGCAGTAATGAAGTCTATTATACTTATATTTATACTTAATTTCATACTTTCTTACATTCTTTTTGCAAATTAATTAAAAGGATAATATACTAAAAACGTAGAATACTATTAAAACACTAAGGTGGTGAAATGAAATGAAAATATTAAAAATCCTAAAAGCAAATGATAAAATACTAAAGGAAATACATCAAAGGTATTTGACTTCCCGTAATAAGCTTAATTTTAAAGTAGGAGATACCGTTAAGGTATATCAAAAAATAACTGAAGGAGATAAAAGTAGAATCCAAGTTTTTGAGGGAGTGGTTATAGAAATTCATGGTCCAAAAGAAAATCCATTTTTTACCGTGAGGAAGGAAGTGCAGTCAGTGGGAGTAGAAAAGACTTTTAGATTAAACAGCCCTAATGTTGAAAAAGTTGAATTCGTCAGAAATCCTCTTAAAAAACCAAGAAGAAAAAAGCTATATTATCTACGTCCATAATTAAACTTCTTGATTTTATAAAAATGAAAGGAGTAAAAAAATGTCAAACTTACCAAAGAAAGTTTTTTATTTTACTTTAATAATTTCTATTTTATTATTTTTGATTGGGTTTTCAATTCTATTTTCAGGTTGTAGTAGTAATGAAAATAAAGTTATCGCAGAGGTTGAAAATGAAAAAATAACGCAAGCTGATCTAAATAAGGAGCTTAATCAACAGTACGGTAGAGAAGTACTACAAACTCTAATAGATCAAAAATTAATTCAATTGGAAGCTAAAAAGAAAAATATAACTGTTAATGAAAATGAACTTAATCAAGAAATAGAAAAGATATCGCTTAATTTAGGCGGATTAGATAAATTTAAAGAACAAATTAAATCTAAGGGAATAGATTTTGAAGAGTATAAAAATAAATTAAAACTGGATATACTTTTAAGGAAGTTAATAATTTCTTCTCTATCTGAGGATGAAATTAAAGTGTTTTATGAGAATAATAAAGAATCTTTACCTTTAGTTGAGGTTTCTTTTATAATGGCGCCTGATAAAAATTTAGCTGATTCTATTATAAAGAATCTGAAGAATGGTGGGGATTTTTCTAAGTTAGCAGAGACTTATTCTCAGGATCCAATAAGTAGAGATAGCAAGGGTTATGTTGGATTTTTAGCAAGATATGATATCTCAAGAAATTCACCTACTTTTAAAGCTTTAGAAGATCAAATTTTTAAAAATCCTAAAAAAGGAGAAATAATAGGTCCTATTGAGATTAAATATAACAATCAGAGTCTTTATTATATAGTAAAATATCACAATGTTTTGAAAACTTATGAGGAAGTTAAACCTAAGATTCAAGAACTTTTAGCTCAACAAAAAGTACAAGAATATATACAAAGATTAAGAAAAAATGCTAATATAAAAATAACTTATGAAAAAAATGACAAATAATAAGAGTTTTATAAAAATAAGTTTTTTTGTGGTTTTTGTGCTATTAAGTTTATTGAGTGCTAATGATTCGGATTTAAAAGCCAGGTTAGTTATATTTAGTGATCCTACAAATGCATCTGTTTATATAAATAATGTTTATAGGGGTAATACTCCACTTGATATGCAGATAGATCCTGGGCAACATAGAATAAGAATAGCAATAGATGAAAATTACGTACCTGAGTTTATTACCCTAGTAGCTTTTGCTAAAAATAAGTATGAACATAATATTAAGCTAAATTTAACTTCAAAAGGTGCTTATAAAGCAGCTCGCTTTTATCACCAATCTGGAGATCTACAAAAAGCTAAATATTATTATGTTTTATCTACTAAATCCTTTGGAAAAACTATACCCCAAGCTTACTACTATGCAGGATATATTGATTTTTTATTAAAAGATTTTGAAAATTCTGAAAAAAATTTAATTGACTATGTAAGCTATGATCCTAGAAGTTTTCAAACTTGGTATTTACTAGGCGAGGTTAGAAATACTTTAAATAAAAAGAATCTTGCTATAGCTTCTTATAAGGAATGTTTGAAAATTTTATATCCTAAAACAACAGATATATTCAATTCAGTCAAGATTTCTCAAAACGAATTAGAAAGGTTAAGAAAAGAAATATTAGTTTATCCTACGTTAGATAACTATATAAGAATAGCAAGAATATATGAACAGAAAGGTGATTTAGAAAATTCCATCTATTTTTACAGAAAAGCGATATTTTTCTTTGATATAGATTTGGAAGATATTAGTTTTAAAGGCTTAAAATCTGAAGATAATTAGTGATTTTTATATTTATAGTTATTTTAGGTGTTAAGGAGGTGTATTTATGTTTGATTGTTTAGGTCCTTTAACAGGTTTTGCTATTTTTTTTATTATTATTTTCTTTTCCTTTATTTTACCTACTATAATATCGATGATAAAGATAATAAATCAGTACGAGAGGGGTATAAGATTAAGATTAGGTAAGTGGATAGGTAAAATTGAGGGGCCAGGGTTAGTTATTTTAATTCCATTTATAGATAGAATGATGGTAGTAGATATAAGAGAAATTCCAATGAATTTACCTTCACAAGAGATTATAACTGCTGATAATATAACTATAAGAGTTAGTGCAGTAGTGTATTTTCAAGTTGTTGAACCTGATAAGGCAGTATTAAAAAATCAAGATTATTCTAATTCTATTTTTCAAATATCTCAAACTACTTTAAGGAATGTAGTAGGTCAATCTGAGTTAGATGAAATTTTGCAACAAAGAGAGAAGATAAATGAAAAGATAAGAGAGATAGTGGATGAAAATACTCAAAGATGGGGAGTGAAGGTTAATTTAGTTGAGATTAAGGATATAGAATTACCTGAAAGTTTGCAAAAAGCAATGGCAAAACAAGCCGAAGCTGAAAGAGAAAGAAGAGCAAAGATAATAAGTGCAGAAGCTGAATATCAAGCAGCTCAGAAATTAATTGAAGCAGCTAATCTAATAGCTACTCAACCAGTATCCCTGCAATTAAGATTTTTTCAATTACTCTCTGATATATCTTCAAAAGGTTCAAATTTAGTTATACCTTTACCTACTGATTTGTTTAAAATGTTTTCTTATGAAGGATTAATAGATAAAAAAAATAATAATAAAGATAATAAAATAGTTTAATTAGGGGGATTAAGGAAATGTATTATTATCCACATTTAAATAGATATTTGGATTATCATAAGCAAAGTTTGCAAGATATCGAAAACTTCTGGGATTATCAAGGAAGAATTATTCCCTGGTTTAAAAGATGGGAAAAAGTTTTGGAAAAAAACCATCCTTTTTATAGATGGTATGTTGGGGGATATCTAAATGCTTCTTATGTTTGTTTAGATCATCATTTGGATAGTATAAGGAGAAATAAAATAGCTTATTATTGGGAAAATGAATTAGGTCAAACTGAAAGCGTAAGTTATTTAGAATTGTATAATAGAGTAAATGCTTTTGCTAATTTCCTAAAAAATTTAGGGGTAAAAAAAGATGATGTTGTTTTAATTTATATGCCCATGGTTATAGATTCAATAGTGGCTATGCTTGCTGTGGCAAGATTAGGAGCAATTCATAGCGTAGTATTCTCTGGTTTTTCTAAAAATGCTATCATAGATAGAATAGAAGATAGTAAAGCTAAATATATAATAACGGCAACCCATACTTATAGAAGAGGTAAAAGAATAGATCTATTTCCTGTTGTAAAAGATATAGATTTACCTTACATTGAAAAAATAATTGTTTTAGATAGAGATGGTAATTTTAAAGAAGAAGGAAAATTTGTCAAGTGGAATAAAGATTTAGAATTTGTTTATGTTACACCTGAAATTAGAGAGTCTAATGATCCTTTATTCGTACTATATACATCTGGTACTACTGGTAAGCCTAAGGGAATTTTACATTCTACTGGAGGGTATTTAGTTTATGTAGCTTCTACATTGGCGTGGGCCTTTAATGTCAATGATGATAGTATTTGGTGGTGTACTGCTGATATAGGTTGGATTACTGGACATAGTTATGTTGTGTATTCTCCATTAGCTTTGGGATTAACTAGTTTTATATATGAAGGTGCTCCTGATTATCCTAATCCTGAAAAATGGTGGAGTTTAATAGAAAAATATAAGATTACTGAATTTTACACTTCTCCTACAGCTTTGAGGATGTTTATGAAATATGGTGAAGATCATATAAGGAAATATGATCTAAGTTCGCTGAGGATGTTAGGTTCTGTAGGTGAACCGATTAATCCTGAGGTATGGACATGGTATTATGAAAATGTAGGCAATAAAAAATGTCCTATTATTGATACATGGTGGCAAACTGAAACAGGAGGATTTATATTAGCCCCATTTATGGGAATTATTCCTCTAAGACCGGGTTATGCTTCTTTACCTTTACCAGGTATAGAGGTAGATATAGTAGATGAAAAAGGTAATAGTTTACCTGCAAATACTAAAGGATTTATAGTTATAAAGAAACCATGGCCAGGTATGATGTTGGGTATATTAAATGATGAAGAAAAATATAAACAAACCTATTGGTCTAAATTTGAAAATATGTATTATCCAGGGGATTATGCCATTAAGGATGAAAATGATTATATTCAGTTATTAGGTAGAGCTGATGAGGTTATAAAGATAGCGGGACACAGAATAGGTACCTTCGAGGTTGAAAGTGCTATACTTGAAAGTGAATTAGCTGCTGAAGCTGCTGTTATTGGTGTACCTGATGAATTAAGAGGAGAAATTGCTGTCGCTTTTGTTACCTTGAAAGAAGGAATACAATCTAATGAAGAAATTAAACAAAAAATACTTATGAAAGTAAGAGAAGTTTTGGGACCTGTTGTAGTTTTCTCTAATATATTCTTCGTAGAAAAATTACCCAAAACTCGATCTGGAAAGATAATGAGAAGATTATTAAAGTCTATCTTAACTGAAAAGGAAATTGGGGATATTTCTACTTTGGAAGAAGAGGCTTCTGTAGAAGAAGTAAGAAAAGCTTATGAAGAATTGAAAAAAACTCTTGCTTAATTTACATAAATAAATCAATATAGAATTTAGCTAATTCATGAATAAGTTAGAAAACAATCTAAGATTCATAAAACCATACGGAGATAGCTTTAATGACGGAATTATACAGCTTAGTTTTACATTATTTTCCTACGATAGATTTACAGCTATAGAAGCTGCAAAGGTTCTCTGCTCAAAAATGGGATTTAAGGATACTAAAATAGCTACTGTTGAAGAAGTTTTGGATAATTTTTATTTTTTTGTTATATATGGTAGTATAACTCATATAATAGATTTAGAACAAATAAGACCGGTTATACCTGAGTATATTAAGATGTCTAAAGATGAAGTAGAGGAATATGCAAAAAAGAATAGTTTACCAAGATTAGTTATAGTAGGTGCTACAATTGGTACTGATAGCCACACTGTAGGTTTGGATAGTATTTTAAATATGAAAGGTTTTAGGGGTGAAAAAGGGCTTGAGGCTTATAAATGTTTTAAGGTTTACAATTTGGGGCCACAAGTCATGCCAGCATAATTAGTTGAAAAAATAAAAGAATTAAAGGCAGATGTTGTTTTGGTATCTCAAACCATAACTCAAAAAAATATGCATTTAAAGAATCTAACTGAATTAATAGATTTGTTAGAAGCTGAAGAATTAAGGGATAAAGTAATATTAATTTGTGGAGGAAGCAGAATAGATCATAAACTAGCAAAAGAATTGGGTTATGATGCAGGTTTTGGCCCTGGTACTACTCCTTCTGATGTTGCTTCCTTTATAGTGCAGTATTATCCAAATAAGGAGGTATCAAAAAAATGAGAATAGTATTGATAATTTCAGTAATAATCATGATTTCATTAACTGTTTTTGCTTATGTGAAGGATAAAAAAACTTTTTATGCTCCTTCTATTGAAAATATTAAAAGTGTCATTGATTTGAATAATAATGAATTTATAGTTGCAGGTAATACTAAGAGTTTCACTGAAACAAGTGATGATTGGATATTTTTTAAAATTAATCCTAATCTACA
>CALFWH010000169.1 GCA_937927985.1 uncultured bacterium
CTAATTGATCTGATAGCTCATTTCTTAAGCTTTCAAATAATAATTTAGCTACCGTTGATTTACCAGATCCATCTACTCCTTCTATTGATATTATATTCATAGCTAAACTACTTGAGAAATCTCTTCTAATAATTCAGAAACCACTTCTATAGGATCCCTTTTATTTTGCTCTATTTCATCTATTTTTTTAAGTAAATCCACTGTTCTTTGTTCATCTATAAAATTTGTATAATTCTTGTTCAAAATTTGATCAATAAGTATACCTTTCTTAGTAGGTATGAGTTTATTGAATTTTTCTATGATATACCCTCTGGAAAATAGTTTTTGAATTGTAGAGGAATAAGTAGAAGGTCTACCTATATCTCTTTCTTTCATCATTTTTATAACATCGGCTTGAGAAAGAAGATTAATAGAAGGTTTTTTTATTTTTTTAACAGATACTGTATATAATCCTGGGGAAAATTGCTGTTTTCTATAAGCTAAATAAGGAAAAATTTCAAAGGCTTTACCTTTGGTTTCCACTATTCTTTCTTGCTCGATTTGGGCAATTTTTGAAGACTGCTTAAGAATAAATCTATATTTCTCTATTTTCACATAATTTTCATCAGTAAAGCAAGCTAAAAATTTTCTATATATCATTTCATATACTCTAAAAGCAGCAAGTGAAAGTTTATCAGAATACATTATTTTTACATCTTCTGGATCAAAAGGCTTAGTAATTCTTATAGCTTCATGTGCATGAGGCTCCCCAAAATTCCTATACCTAAATTCTATTCCTTTTTTAATCAAAATCTCCTTAGCTAAAGATATTCCATAATCAGAAATATAATAACTATC
Source organism: uncultured bacterium (assembly GCA_937927985.1). Lineage (GTDB taxonomy): Bacteria > DRYD01 > DRYD01 > DRYD01 > DRYD01 > DRYD01. The sequence goes on from CALFWH010000169.1 coordinate 838, forward strand.
TGTCCTATGATAAGTTATAAGCCCATTTTCAAATAACTGCTGCAAAACTTTCATAGCTTCAACAGAATTAAGTTTTAAAACACTATTAGCAAAAACTAAAAAATCCGAAGTATTAAAAGGCAAAATATTAACCTTCTGTTCAAAGCTATCTATTAACTCTATCTCTAATTGAGCTTCACCTTTTATATCACTATCAGGAAACTGTAAGCCTAATTCTTCAATAATAGAAAAACTTTTCTTTTGATTGTATTGTTTATATCTTTCAACTATCCAGTGTAAAACAGGAGTTTGGACTCTTCCAGCAGAAATGTTATAATCATCTACCTTTTCTTTAACTATATTCGTCAAAGTAAAACCTATCCATCTATCTTCAATTCTTCTAACTAATTGAGCGTTAACTAAATTCTGTCTTATCTGAATAGGATTACTTAAAGCTTTAACTATAGCTTTTTTTGTTATCTCATTAAAAATAACTCTTTTATAATCATTAGAAAAACCATTTACAAGATTAATTATATCAAAGGATATTTTTTCGCCTTCTGCATCTGGATCAGTAGCAACTATTATACCATCACAGAAAAAAGCCAAAGTTTTTAAACTACTTAGATTATCAATACTAGAATAAAGATTACTAGAAGAGCAATATATACAACCATTTGAAGTAGAAGCAAAGGTTTTATTGCAATCATTGCATTTCTTAATAGAAGTATACAAAGCTAATACTTCAAATTCACCATCTAATCCCTTTTCTACTAAAACATTATATAGATTTTTATAGTTCTTTAAGTTTTTTAAATCTTTTAGATCCTTTAGATTTTCTGAATGTAAATTATCTGAATGTAAATTAATTTTATCTTCTTTATCAACAGACAGCTCCACTACATGACCTAAGGAAGGAATTATAATTAATATTCCTATGGGGCTAAGAACTTCGAAAGCTTGTAAATTACCTATTTTAGTTAAAGCAGGATTACCAAACATCTGAGATATCTGTCTTGATTTAGTAGGACTCTCCACAACCATTAAATAAGTCTTAAAATCTAAAGAATCTGAATTATCTAAACTTTCATTAATATGATTATTTTTCTTTCTACTTAAATCTACTTCCTCCCTTGCTTTATCAAGATTAAATTTCTCAAATTCCATAACTTCAAAGTTATTAAAATACGCAACCTTAGAAAAAGGATCAAAGAAAATCTCATCATCAAAAATGAAACTTAATCCCTTAGTTATACCATTAGGTGTTATTCTTGAACATCTACCAGAAGCCTGTAAGTAAGTCTTTACATCTATAGAATATAAAATATCATCCTTTATAACAAAAGTTGATAAAACACAAGGCTGATTCAAATTTTCTATATAATCCCTTATCCTCTGCATTGAAACCATATTCCTTTTAAAAAACAAATTAGATAAAAACTTCTGAATAAAAAAAGTATTCCTGTACTGATCCAATTGCTTTAGATTTATTTTTCTTTTAGGTAATCCCCAAAAAACTACATATCTTACCTTATAAGGCAAATCCAATCCTCTAACAAGTATACTGTAAGGAGAAGAAATTCCAATTAAAAAATTTATACCCTTATTAAATTCCTCATCTTCTAAATCCTCAATCTGCAAATCCTGATTTTGTAAATCTTCTTCATTTTCAAATTCTTCATTATTTAAATCAATTTCATCTTCATAAAAATCAACTAAATGATCTATTTTATCTATATTTTTAGAATTAATGAATTTACTGTTAGGTATTTCATTTTGAAGGAATATAGCTTCTTCTTGAGAAGGCACAAAAATTATGGCTCCTGGACCTAATTTATCTAATAACCACTTCAACCTATCAATATCCTTTTTACCAACAAAAACATCATCTATATTTCTAACAAAATTAATAGAATTTCCAATATCAAAATTTAAAAGCTTTCTAAATAAAATACTATTCATTCCCCTTCTTAAAGTAGCAGAGGAAACTACTAATACGCCAATATCTACAAATCTGTCAATTTGCTGCTTTAAATCCTTAGAAACCTCAAAACCATTACCCTTAGCTAATTGTATAATTTCATCATCAAATCCCAATAATTTTAAAATCCTAATTGTACTTCTAGATCCTTTAGATACACTATCTAGATCATCAACAAAAATGTAATCAAATTTAAAACCATCTATTAACTCGAATCTTCTAGA